>CAIOLC010000114.1 GCA_903859055.1 uncultured Chlorobiaceae bacterium
GTGTTCTTTTCCGTGGTGGTGAAGAGCGTAAAATGCGGGAGTGGATGATCAGGCGCGGCTACCTTGAAGCGGTTATCGGGCTGCCACCGGCCCTGTTTTACGGTACCGGTATTCCCGCCTCCATTCTCATTATCAACCGAGCCGGTGCCGCTATTCGCAAGGAGGTACTCTTTATCAATGCCGACCACGAATACAAGGAGGGCAAGGTTCAGAACACCCTGCGCTCCGAAGATATCGAGAAGATAGCTTATGTCTACCGGAACAGACGGTCGCTCAACAAATACAGCAAACTGGTCACGGTTGCAGAGCTGGAAAAAGAGGAGTTCAACTGCAACATCCGTCGCTATGTCGATAACAGCCCGCCCGCCGAACCGCACGATGTTCATGCGCATCTGCATGGCGGTATTCCCGGAGCTGAAGTTGAAGCTCTTGCCGAGTACTGGAAAAGCTACGCTGGTATTCGTGAACAACTTTTTGTGCCGGTCAAGAACAGCTACTGTGAATTTGTACCGGCGATTGCAAGCAAAGAGAGCTTAAAGGCATTTCTGGATGCAAGCAGCGAACTGAAGAGCAAACACCTGGAATTTGCGCAAAGCCTTGCCGCCTGGTGGAAAGAAAACCTGCCAGCTCTGGAAGATTTGCCAGCAAAGCAGAACGTCTATGACCTCTACCACGCCTTTTCCGCAACCATAGCCGATCGCATCAGCAAGCTTGGTATTCTGGATGAGTTCAAAAGTCGTGGTGCCTTTGCCAGTTACTGGAACGCTCTCTTTACCGACCTTCGCAGCGTCTCGGCCAGCGGATGGAATGCCGACCTTATTCCCGATGAAGAGATTTTGCAAAGCCAGTTTCCAAACGTGCTCAAGGAGATGAACGATAACGAAGCGCGGCGTGATGAGCTGGATGCGTTGTTCAAAGAGGTGAACGAACTGGAGGAGGGCGCGTGGAGCGAAGAGGATTACGACGTCTACCCCAAGGCGGATCTTGCTGAAGTCAAGGCACAGATCAAAAGTTTGGGCGGGGAGCTGAAAGAGATTGAGCGGGCCATTAAAAACAAAAGGCAGCAGGTCAAAGCACTGAAACATGCAGGCGAATCTTTTCAGTCGATAGAAAACGAGATTACCGCGTTGACACCACAAGCAGAGGCATTGAGTGATCGCATTGCCGAACAGGAAAAGCGCATTGCCCGTCATGCCGAACGGGAGGCGGAGCTGAAAGCCTGCAAGAAGATCATCAAAGAGATAAAAGAGCGCAAAGAGAAGCTGGTTGAAGAGGCCCGCAACAAGATTGACAGCGCTGAAGCGAGGCAACTCATTCTTGCCCGGTGGGAACGGAAGCTCTACGCAACGGTTGAAGAGTACCTTGCCCAATACAGCCGGGCGCTCCGCTCAAGCCTTGAAAACCTCTGGGAGAAATAGCAGGAGTGGATTTGTTTTTGTAGATGCATTTTGATGAGCTGAAATTGTGTGTTATACTGCAAACTGCCGTTACTCTGACAAGGCAACCACTCATGATGGGTGGTAATCAGTGTATTTTTCTGATCAATATCAAATCAGGAAGAATGTGTTAAAATAAGATTGTAACTCGATTCAATGTATTTCATTAGTGGTATATTAACTATCTTTTGATTGGTGTATTATGTGTATTTACCATTCAAAAATCTGCCGTTCAGGCGAATCAATTTAATGAGTGTTATGCACAATGAAACATTGATGTAAGGATCGTATATGCATGATGTGAACGTTCAGACCAATTCTGTCGTAAGTAAGGCTGATAAAACTCTTGGCACGTCATCAAGTGCTAAGGAAAAGTCGACGGTAGCAAAAACACTCGACAAGCGTTCAGTCGCAACACGGAAAGTTCATGAGGCACCCAAAACAGGTTCAGTTTCCCGTGCAACCGCAAAAAGTGCCATGAAAAAAGCCATCGCAAGTCGTAACATGGACAGTGGCAGGAAGTGAGATGGCAACGTCATTGTACACCAAGCCCCTCCGCAGGTCAAATTAGCGACAATGAAAGCAACCAATATGCAACTCCTTTCAAATAAATCCGTTCAATGTCTTTTCCGAAGTGACTTCGAACAGGATGTGCTCAGGTCGGCTTATTCTTATATCAATAATTTACACGATCCACTTAGGGCAAACTCTTTTGCATTGGTAATTCGTGAGTTGATTCGAATTGCCATGGCTCGTATCGCTCCAGATATAGAAATAATGAAAACAGAATGGTTTATTGGTGATAAGGGGAAAGTAACCAGGAAAGAAAGATATAGATTTGCGGTTTCTGGACATATAACAGACGACCTTATAAAAAAGAACCCGGACCTAATTACGGTCTTGGAGATCAATGGTCTTTTTGACGCTGTGAATAAATTAAGTAAATATGCGCATATCAGTAACGGGACATATAATAAATCAGACGAGCAAGTTGCAAAGTTTTTGGATGAAATTGAATCTGCAGTTGTAGAGTA
>CAIOLC010000115.1 GCA_903859055.1 uncultured Chlorobiaceae bacterium
CTACTACAAGGAGATTGCCTCCCTCAACGGCGAAGAGGAAGAGTGCGCCATCTACCTCGATCAACTCCCCGAAGTTGAATTCTGGGTGCGCAATATCGAAAGGCGTGAGCTCGACTCTTTCTGGCTCCAAACCTCCACCGACAAATTCTACCCCGACTTTGTCTGCAAACTCAAGAACGGGCGCTTTCTGGTTGTTGAGTACAAAGCGGAGACATCATGGAGCAATGCCGATTCAAGGGAGAAACGGGTGTTGGGGGAGTTGTGGGAGAAGCGGAGCGGAGGTGCGTGTTTGTTTGTGATGCCGAAGGGTAGGGACTTGGCGGGGATTGGGGGGAGGGTTGGCGTATTAGCATGAACAGATGGCTGGTTTGGGAAGTATAAGAATCAATGTTTATGTTTTGCTTTTTGGCTGAAGAAGAACTTGTCAGACATGAAGCGGGTTGCGGATATACAAATCAGCGGTCACCTCCGTCGAGTGCATTAAAAAATTATTTCTTGTATATTACTCTCGATGGACGTAAGAATAGGGATAGGGCTGCGCCTTGTCTGTCGCTGATAGCCAGAGTATTCCTTGGTGTACGTCAGGATCCCGGAGATTTATTTATTTTACAACGAGCAGATTTTCGCATGTAACTCCAACCAATAAGGAGCATAAATGGTATTCAAGATTGCACTTCGACCGGATCAGATAACTGATCTGGCTTCGCTTCGGGCTCATAAACCGGAATTGATTGACGCAATTATCGAAAATCTGGCTGCTTCTCTGGAGCCTCTAACACCACCAGATGCCAAGGAGAGGTTTGAAAAGCTCACGCAAGAGTGGCAGAGTGACACTAAATTTCTTTCCAATATTGATGAGATAGCTTTGCATCCTGCCTACCAGAGAATTATTGGTATGGGGCCAACGGTCATTCCTTATATCCTTGAAAAGCTGATAACTTCTCCGGGTTATTGGTTTTGGGCATTGAAAGCAATTTCGGGTGAAGATCCTGTGCCTGCTGCCGACCGGGGAGACATGGTGAATATGACTCAACATTGGTTGCAATGGGGGCGTGAACATGGCTATGGAGCTGATTAAACAGAATTTCCCCAATCTCAGTCGAGATTGTACAATCACCAGTCCAGAAACATCCTCATATAACTGTATTGCATGGGCTGCTGGTGTTTCTGATAAATTCTGGTGGCCAGATTCCGAGTACATTGCCTTTTGGCCTCAACAGATTCCGAGAAGAGTCACGCTTGAATGTTTTATTGCAGCGTTCGAGACTTTGCGGTATGTTCGCTGTGAGTCAGAAGAGTATGAAGACGGGTTTGAAAAAATCGCCATTTTTGTTGACCCATATACCACCAAACCTACACATGCCGCACGCCAATTAACAACCGGACTATGGACAAGCAAGTTGGGACAATCCTTTGATATTGAGCATGATTTAAGAGGTGTATGCGGTCAGATTTACGGCACTGTTGGAGCTGTTATGAAGCGAGAGCTTGCGAGCTTCTTCTGAAAGAACGCTGAACGACACGATTGCGAATAAACCAGATCCATGCTCAAATCTTGCTAATAATTGCTTCTTTTATTAAACTGCATGAAATTTAGACTAAAAAAACCGGCACTACAACAATCGCGACATCAGTCCGCCGGAGCATCCATGTCAAAAGCAGATGAACTGAAACAACA
>CAIOLC010000116.1 GCA_903859055.1 uncultured Chlorobiaceae bacterium
GCGAGCGTATTCAACCGTTTATAGAAACAGATTATTTAGCGATGGTAGACTCTTTGGCTGAGCGTATGTCTGTCGATCGCGCTGCATGTGTTCGTCGCTTTGGCTGGGTAGATTTACCAAAAAGAGGTGCTGAACAAGGCTGGCAATATCATCATGTGCTGGGAATCCGCCGGTCTTGCTGAAGAAATAAACATGGACGAGAGAAAAAAACGTAATTCAAGAACTTTAAATGACTCAATAAATGGATCAAAAAGAATCTGTTATGACCGAGGCGACGGCCTTAAAGGAGTTGATACACAATTTTCTGCAGGAACAACTTGATAAAAAACTTGATGACCTAAAAAAGGAGGAATATAAAAAAAAGCTTGACTATCAACTCGAAGTATGGCTTGATGCTGCAGCGAAACGGGTTGCTCAAATAACACTCGTAACTCATGCAATAAAATATCAAAATCCTGATGCCAAAGGTAGTTCTCTATATGCCGCAACTGAAGAGCCCAATGGTTCACTTTGGGTATCGACAGCAACCATAAAGCATCCTGCGAATGATTGTGTAGGTAATGCCGCAGCAATGGATGTATACAAGTTTTTACAACTGAGTTTGAGTGTTCACGAGGAGACAATTCTGTCCAAGATTTTTCGTAACGATGCAGCTTTACGTGCAGCATTGCCTGCTTCAGATGAAAAAAAAGACAGGTGGTTCCAAGAGTTTAGTGAAATCAAAAACCCTAAAATACTACCAACCACACATACCTTGGCAAAGCAACTCTACTTTCCGGTAGCTGATGGCAAATATCACTTGCTGGCCCCCTTATTTCCAACCGCTTTGGTTCATGAGGTTTACCTGAAGGTTCGGAGCCAGTTCGATGATTCCACAAAAGAGGCCCGTAAAGCCAAAAAGGAAAACAAGTATTATCCACACGGTTATCGTGACTATCCGAACTTGGCGGTTCAACATTTTGGTGGAACAAAGCCATTAAATATTTCCTATTTAAACAGCAAGCGCAAGGGACATGCATTTTTGCTTCCATCACTTCCACCCACATGGCACTCTCTGGCAGTTCGTCCGCCCCTTGGTGTGGAATCTGTATTCCCGAAAATATTTGCTGGTAAAGTAAAACGGTTTACGCATGAACTTAAGACCTTTTTAGTCAAGGTTAAAGATCGTGGAAGTAATGCCGAGATACGTCAAACGAGAGCCGAATTAGTGGGTAAAATTATAGACGAGTTACTACAGTACTCCTCGGAGGTTCAAAGCTTGCCTCCCGGTTGGTCAACAAAGCCTGAGTGCCAGCTTAATCAGGCGCAGATGTTCTGGTTGGATCCAGAACGAACTGATGACAAATGGCAACAACAAAGGTACGCTACTGATTGGGAACGGCAGATAAGCCATGAATTTGCCAACTGGCTGAATGCAACCTTACAAACTGATCATCTCCGTTTTGGCGATGATGAGCGTTCGGAATGGAAAAAACTTTTACAAAAAGAGTTGGCATGGCTTACACCGGAGATAGCTATATGAACCAGAATCCTGATGCGTTATTGGTATTACCCTGGCTGCGGATTCAAAACGCGAACTGTATTTCCAGCCCGTTGACCTGGGGGTTTCCTGCTATGACAGCTATTCTTGGCTTTGTACACGCCTTGGAGCGTAAAATAAAACCTCGACACACCGATCTGAGTTTTATAGGCGTGGCTGTAATATGCCATCGTTTTGAGCCTCAGGTCTCTTCTACAGATAGGGGAGATAAGGTTTTTCGCTTAACCCGAAATCCACTTATTCTTGTTGGTAAAGAGGCGAAAACTCCTTCTTTCGCTGAAGAGGGGCGAGCGCATATTACCATGAGTTTATTGATTCAAATAAAGAGTGATGCTTATTATGAACTGAATCCATCACAAAGAGAAGAACTGGCGCAGGACATATTAAAGACTGCGCAAGGGTTGCGACTTGCAGGGGGAAGCATCTTGTCTCCATTTACGAAAAAATCAAAGGCTCGGCTGAGCGATTGGGACGTTACCGGGGATGCCCTTAAAGCTGAACTTCGTCTTTTATTGCCAGGCTTTTTACTGACAAGCAGGGAAGATCTACTGATCGAACGTACCACAGAATTGCAAACAATCAATCCTGAAGCAACACCTCTCGATGCGTTGCTTGATTTATCCAGTCTTAATTTTGAGCAGATCAGTACTGAGCCCAATGCAGAGGTTGTTGAATGGCAAGTGCGTAAAAAACCAGGTTGGATTGTTCCTATTCCTGTTGGATACCGCTCCATTTCAAAATGTTACGACGCGGGGGAGGTGCTTAATGCTCGTGACACAGAAACTCCATTTTCCTTTGTTGAAAGCATCTATTCACTGGGGCAGTGGATCAGTCCACATCGCTTAACCGATATGGGAAAGGTTTTCTGGAAGTATGAGGTGGACTTAGAAAAAGGGCTTTACAGGTGTATTTGTATTTGAAAACCTTATTTACAACTAATAAAAAAAAGGGGGAATTATGACTGATATAAAAACTGCCGAGGTGTTGGCTTTTGAGCGCAAACTTGACCCCTCAGATGCCCTGTTTTTTGCTGGAAAATGGGAGCAACGTTCTGATTCTCAAAATTGGCCACAAATCACTGTGCGAGAAAAAACAGTACGCGGCACAATTTCTAACCGGCTCCCGGTCAAAGGTACTGACCCGGCAAAGCTAAATACACGTATTGAAAACCCGAATATTCAGCGGGTTGATGTGGCTACGTTACCGAATGATTGCGATACCCTGAAGGTTCGCTTTACCCTGCGAGTGTTAGGTGGTGCCGGTAGTCCGTCAGCCTGTAATAATTCGGCGTATAGAGAAAAACTGAACCAGATTGTTCAGGGTTATGTCCAAGGAAAAGGATTTGGTGAACTATCAAAACGTTATGCTTGCAACCTTGCCAATGGCCGTTTTTTATGGCGCAATCGCCTTGGTGCAGAGGCTATTGAGGTTTTGATCAGTAACAGAGATGGGGAGAAGGTACAGACATGGAATTTCGATGCCCGTTCATTTTCGCTGCGTAATTTTAACGTACCTAAGGCATCCAGTGAAGCGATGAGTGGTTTAAGTTATGTGATTGAGTCAGGACTTAAAGGAGATTGCTACGTGTTATTGGATGTTGTGGCTTTTGTTCGCATCGGTGAAGGGCAGGAAGTGTACCCAAGCCAAGAATTTATTGATAAAGATGGCTCGGGAAAAGACCAAAAGAGAAAAACACTCTATGCGATAGCAGAAAAGGCCGCCATGCATTCCCAGAAAATCGGAAACGCTTTGCGTACCATTGACACATGGTACCCTGATGCAAACGATGCGAATAGTGTAGGCCCTATACCTGTCGAGCCTTACGGCTCAGTTACCACTGAGGGAAAAGCATATCGCCTACCTAATGAAAAAGCAGATTTCTTTTCGCTTCTTGATGCGTGGGCAATTCGCGACAAGATACCTGCTGAAGATGGGTCCCAGCATTTTGTAATGGCAATATTGATAAGAGGTGGTGTCTTTGGTGAAAGCAAAAAAGACAAAATATGAGTCATTATATAGAGTTTCGGATTCTTCCTGACCCGGAGTTTCCCTCAAGTATCATTATGAACCTTCTTTATAGCAAGTTGCATAGGGCACTTGTACAAACGGGCAGCACCAATATTGGCGTGAGTTTTCCGGGCTTTGACAATAAAAAAAACCGACTCGGAGAAAGATTAAGACTGCATGGCAGTGAGACTCATATTCAAAACGTGATGGACAATCTATCATTGTCGGCTCTGCTTGATCATCTGCGTGTGGGTGAAGTTCAAGAGGTACCACAGCAAGTCAATTATGTTACGGTAAAGCGGGTTCAATGCAAAAGCAGTGCCGAACGCATACGGCGACGACAGATCAAGCGACATCAACTCTCTGAGCAAGATGCGCTGATCCGTATACCGGATACGGTTCAAAAACAGTTAACCTTGCCTTATGTGACATTGAAAAGCGAAAGCACCGGCCAATCTTTTCGGCTTTTTATAAATCAAGAAAGGGTAGAAAATCCTGAAACAGGGGCCTTTAATACC
>CAIOLC010000117.1 GCA_903859055.1 uncultured Chlorobiaceae bacterium
CTTTTCGAACGTCTCTCCTCAAGATGGCAGAATACCATTCCATCGAAGAGTTACTGCAGGTGGCACTTGACGAAGCTGAACTCCAGACAGAGAGTTGTATAGGTTTTTGCCACTTTTTTGCTGATGATCACAGCAAGCGGTCAATACGAGTCTTGTCAACCAGAATGCAGAGCAAGAAGGATCAGTCGGATGAGCTCGTCAGTGAGTTTTTGTTCAATGATCCGGTTGTGTGTGCTGGTGTGGTTCGGGAAGGGAGTACTCGAAGTTACAGTGAGCAAGCAGCGTTTGCATCATTGGCGACGGCAGACCCGCAACGGACTCACGTTATTCCATTCATGCAAGGAGCTGCCGTTGCCGGGATTTTTTGTGTTGCAGCGAAGCCGTACGATTATGATGAAGAGGATACAATGATTGTTGCGGCAATCAGTCATATTGCAGGGGATATTGTTGCCAGAAAGTTTGCTGAACACTCTGAGCGTCAACTGCAGGAAGAGCTGTTGACTGCCCAGAAAATGCAATTGGTTGGCCAGCTTGCGGGGGGGATTTCTCATGACTTTTATAATATGCTGCGCGTGATTGTCGGGAATGTCGAGATGGCCATGAAAAGAACGGCTGCTGACGATGTATTGCTGAACAATTTACAGGCTATTCTTGAAGCCGCCAGATGCTCCGCAGGAGTAACGACCCAGCTTTTGGCGTTTTCACGCAACCAGACGATAATGCCAGTCGTGCTTGAGCTGAATCTGATTATTGAGCGAATGCTTGCTTTTCTGAGAAGGTTGATTGGCAAAAATATTTCTCTTGTCTGGATTCCTGAAAGCTACAGCACTGCTGTAAAGATTGACCCCTCACAAATTGAGTTGATTCTTGGCAATACCTGTCTCAATTCCCGTGATGCCATAACTGATTCTGGCAGAATAACCATTGAAACAAGCAGGACTCATATTGATCAAGCAGAGTGTCATGCAGGTCATCCCTGCAAGGAGCCTGGTGATTATATTACGCTTACTGTCAGTGATAATGGCTGCGGAATTGACAAAAAGCATTTCCCTCATATTTTCGAACCCTTTTTTACAACAAAGCCGGTTGGAAAAAATTCTGGTTTAGGGCTTTCATCAATCTATGGTATTGTTCAACAAAACCTTGCTTTTGTTGAATGCCAGAGTGAGAAAGGGAAGGGGACAACCTTTAAATTTTGGTTACCAAGACATTATGGTTATGCAGAACCGGAGGTATTTGAAGCTGAAGAGTCAATACATTCAAAAAATCAGAGCACAAAGACAATCCTTTTTGTCGTGGATGCACCTGATATTCTGAATATTTGCAAGCTGATACTTGAAAATCATGGATATGAAGTACTTTCGGCGGCTACGCATGGTGATGCCATCACTATCGCCAGGAACCATCATGGAAACATACACCTTCTTCTGACCGATGTGGTGTTGCCAGACAGAAGCGGTTGTGATCTTTCAGAAAAACTCGTCACAACAAGGCCAAACCTTAAAACCTTGTTTATGTCAGGTTACACCACTGATCCACTTCCACGGACGCAGGAACGTGATGCAAGCGTTGGCTTTCTTCGAAAACCCTTTTCGAGCCATACGCTTCTCGGTGCTGTCCAGAAGATCATCAGTCATGCGTTGTAAGCGTTCGGCTTTCTGCGCACAAAAAAAGCAGGCCGATTTACTCAGAAATCGGCCTGCTTTTTCAGTTCCGTGAATGGGCATTCCTCATTCTATGTCGAACTTGTTCTTGTTTCAATAAAACTTTCCGGAACTTTACTCCAGGCACCAGAGAGACGACAGGGTAATATTTGAACTTCTCTGTCAGAGAGATCAGATTTCTCAATTCAGAATCATCATCATCGTCAAGTCCCATCAAGATGGTTTAACGATCTCCATTGCCGCATCCTGTTGTGGTGGGGGAGTGGTGTGCAGTGATCCTGAGATATCAAGCAACCTTACAGCACCTGCAAATCGTTTTTCGTAATAGTTGTATTTCAGTTGATCTTCAGTGATTCCCTTGGTCAGTGAGGAGTGGATAAACGTGTCATTTCCGATAAAGATTCCTACATGATTGATGCGCTTGCTCTTTGAGTGAAAAAAGACAAGATCACCTGGTTGCAGCTCCTCCTTGCTTACTTTACTGCCCAAAGCAGACATCTCTCTTGATGAACGTGGAAGAGTCATATTAAATACTTTTTCATACATGAAGCGTACAAATCCGGAACAGTCAAAACCTGCAGGAGTCTGACCACCCGAGCGGTAGCGTGTTCCAAAATATTGGCTTACATTTTTGAAAAAGTCACGCATATGCATCAACGATGTATGGCTGGCAATTTCTGACACCGAGAAAGGGGGGATAGATTCCTGTGTCGTTGAGAGAACATTACAGAGA
>CAIOLC010000118.1 GCA_903859055.1 uncultured Chlorobiaceae bacterium
CTGTCCGGGGGGCGAGGGGAAACCCTCGTCCCTACCGGGATATAACAGTAATGCTCATGCCTGCATGTATGCATACTGTAAGCCATCAAGATTCTGAACGAGCAGCCAAAAGCGTTAACTTACAGGTAGCAAAATCTTATTTTGATGAGCCGGAATCGTTGATGGAGGCATCGGCGTCGCCACACTGAGACATTGGTATCCATGGTGGTAGTTTATCAATTTGAAATATTTTTATTCAATGTGTAAAGAAAGGAGTCACGGTATTTGTATTTGAGATAGCTCTTCAGCCATTTGAAATGGTCTCGTATAGCCAGGGCCTCTTCATCATTGCGGGCCAATGACTCGTTGTACAGGTCTGGATCATGAAAATCCTTGATTTCGACATAGATATAAGCTCCCGGAAGCTCAGCAACAATATCGACCGCCTTCATGGGTTGCCCGTGATACGTGTGAGTATTCCGGTGAAAGTGTGCCACAAAAGTCCCATCTTTCGGTGACCTTCAGCAAGTAGTGTAAACTCCAGCTCGCCATGTTTACTGCGTAAAAAAAACTCTTCATTTTTGGCAACCACCTTTCCATCCATCGCCTCTTGCAGGCTTTCGAGCAATTGCTCACGCTGTTTGTCTATCGGGCCTTTACGAACAGGAAGAAATGCCTTGTCAATAATATCAACATAGACCTCTTCAAAATGAATTTCGCGCTCTTTGTAGAGTGAGCGAAATCCAGGGGCATTAGCCATCATATCTTTGACCGGGATAAATGCTGCAGCCATGGGATTTTCTTTCCACACTTTCGGAGAACCTGAGAGTGTGGCTTTTTCAGGTTTGGTGGTATGATTGGAAAGCGAGAGCCTGAGAGAGATTTTTTTATCGTCCGGGAGCTTTCGTGTTACCTAAAGACTTCCTTTACTGCTTACTGATGAGCGCTTTACAAGGCATCCAATCTGTTTTTCGGATGGATAAAAGACGTTATTGATATTCTCGGCGAACCCTCTTTTGCTTGTTGCAATATCACAAGCTGCATAGGCGGCTTTTAAAATATGTGTCTTTCCTGTTCCATTTTCTCCGACCAGAATATTAATACCTGGAGAGAATTTTACTTCGAGTTTTTCGAAAGCAGTGAATTTGTCGAATTTGATTTTTTCAAGCATTGCATTCTCTCCTCGGTTATTTAATGACAACAGACCCTTGCGCCAGGGCGGCCTTAAGTTGCTGCTTTACTGCTGCTACCCGGACATAGATACGGTACGGCAGCGTTACCCCCTGAACCTCTGGCTTCATCATCCTGAATATCCGGTTTGAACCGAATATATCCACACCTATGCACCGTTTTCATTGATATCAAGGCTGAAACCAGTTTCATGGTAATGGCCATTGAAGTAAGATACCTGATGAAATGTTCCATCAATAGTATAATCGTGTGAGCGATCTTTCATGCTCAAATTCACCCCGGCTTTTGCGGCAATTGCCTGAACATAAGCCCGGCTCAAATCCTCTTCCGTATGTTGAATAGTCAGCATAGTCGGAATAGTATAGTGCAGAAAACTTTATCCTGGGTGCAGCAACGGCCAGAAGCGTCATTCCTCCATAGCATACGTGTACAGTGACGTTGCCATCTCACCCCTTGCAACTCTCCATATTGCGGCTTGCAATGGCTTTTTTTACGGCACTTTTCGCGGATGCACGGGAAACTGAACATGTTTTGGGTGCCTCATGGACTTTCCGTGTTGCAACTGGACGTTTGGCAACTGTTTTTGCGGAAGCAGATTTTTCTTTGGCACTGGATGACGTGCCAAGATTTTTTCCGGCCTTACTTGCAACAGCTTTTGTCAGAACTTGAAGATCAGGCATAAACGCTTGTTACTTCATTTTTTCATTGTACATAACACTCTTTAAAACTGAGCCGCCTGAATGGCTGATTTTTGAATCGTAACACATATAATACGTCAATCAGAAAAGAGTTAATATACCACTAATGAAAATACATAGAGGCGATTTACAATCTTTTTTTACACATTATTCCTGATTGTATATTTTATGCTTCATGCTGTCGGTGGAATAGTTCTGCGAAAAAAGCGGATTGGCAATCACAATGTCAAACCGTTTCAGCTCCGCCCCTTCCCATACTCCTTGAACTCCGAAGCATCCCTGTTCAGTGTATTGCGACACAGGAGGTTACAAGAGAAAAATCATGCAGTGGTTGCGATATTAAATTACCAATATTTTACAACAAGAGTTGTGAAGTAAAAAAATTATCGGAGGAGTATTCGGTCATGATCAATTATCAAAAATTTAAACACCAGCCTGCTGCCCCGCTCTTTATCACGGGGCAGCAGTGAGCAAACGTGGTTACTCGATGGTCATCATAATCTCTCCCATCCCAACGGTGTCGCCCCTGGCTACCGTGATGGAGAGGATTCTTCCCGCACAAGGGGCCTTGACGGGGTTTTCCATCTTCATGGCTTCAATGACGGCGAGCTCTTCGCCCTCCTTGACCTCATCACCAACCTTGACGGCAATTGAGAAGACATTGCCAGGCATCACAGCGATAACGGGTGTGCCTGCGTGTGGCTGTGGAGCCGGAGCTGCATCGACCGCTGATGGAGCTGAAGCAAACGACTGGGGATGGATGGCTGAGCCTTCGGCAAAGGAGACGGTATAAGGAGAGCCATCAACAAAAACGGTGAAGTTCCCCGCCATCGAAATAACTTTTGATGCTGAGGCTGATGGCACTGGAGTCGGGGGCGCCGTTGGAAGCTTTGAAAAGAGATCCTCAAGGCGGTGGTTCACCTCTTTCTGGTGAATGTCGTGCTTGTGCGCTTCGTGGTAAGCGGCTACCACCTCCGCTCTTGGTGTTGCCTTGATCTCAACGGCGATGTCGGCCTTGTAGCGGATACCGGTTGAGCAATCACCCTGCAGGAAGGCTATCCCTTTGGCTCCGCAGGTTGCCGCGATAAAAATGTTCTCGTCGGTCTGCGGAATATTGGCTTGCTGGAGCAGCGATTTGTTATACTCTACGCCAAGTTCCGGGTTTCGGTCGTTGATATCGTGCACATTTTCAACTGTTGGAGCAAGCCCGAGCTGTTCTGAAGCAAGTCGCACCACCTCTTCGTCAGGGCGAGCCGGAGTCTTGCCAAAGTAACCGAGCACCATTTTGCCGTAACCATCGGTGATTTTTTTCCAGTGTCCCTGGATGGTATTGGCAAAGGCCTGCTGGAAATAGAATTGTGAAACCGGGGTGACCGAAGCGCCAAAACCGCCCTTAACCACCACCTCGCGCATGTTGTTGATCACGGCGGGAAAGAGGTGCAGCGTATTGTTGTCGCGCATCATCTGGGTGTTGGCGGTGAGAGCGCCACCGGGCATGGGTGAAAATGAGATCACCGGATTGACCGCTGTCGCCTCGGGGGGCATGTAGTATTTGTACATCTGGTCGATAAAGAGCGCCTC
>CAIOLC010000119.1 GCA_903859055.1 uncultured Chlorobiaceae bacterium
CTTGGGGCTTTAATAATCTTTGTTGACCGATTTGGCTATCCGCATCATTTGGTACAGGGTGTTATGATTCCGGTGATTGCAGTATTGTTATTCGTTATACAGAGGATATGGGTCTTTCGGGTTCAAGAATAAGGTGGTTTTCAAGAATAAAGTATGCTGATTAAATGCCCTGCTTGTTCTGTCGAAACGGATGAGTTTTTAAAATCATGTCCGGCGTGTGGATTCAGTGTTGCAAGTATTGATGGTTTCGATGCATGGGCACCTGAGCTGGCAAGATCGGGCTCAGGGGATTTTTTTGATCCTGAAAAGTTCAAGGATCTTGCTGCACTTGAGGATGCAAATTTCTGGTTTCAGGCGCGCAATGAATTGCTTCTTTGGGCGTTGCAGCACTATTTTGGGAAGCCTGAGCGTTATGCCGAGATTGGTTGTGGAACCGGTTATGTTTTGCGGGCGGTTGAGCAGGCGTTGCCGGATGCAGCAATAGTGGGGACAGAGCTGTTTGTCGAAGGGCTGAAGTATGCGGCACAACGTTGTAAGCGTGCAAAACTCGTTCAGCTTGATGCTCGTAAAATACCCTGGCGGAATTCGTTTGACGTAGTTGGTGTTTTTGATGTGCTTGAGCATATTGAGGATGACAAGGGTGTGCTGGAGCAGATTTATGAGTCACTTGTATCCGAGGGTGGATTATTGATCACGGTACCTCAACACCAGTGGTTATGGAGTTCTGTAGATGAGGCGGCCTGCCATGTAAGGCGTTACTCCGCCAGTGAGTTGGAAAATAAGGTCAAGGCTGCCGGGTTTGAAATTTTGCGAAGCAGCTCATTTGTTTCTTTATTGCTCCCCATGATGGTTGCCGCTCGGTTGGTACAACGCAAACCGGCCTCTGATGCAGCGGCGGAACTGCGCATTAACAAGCAGTTGAATTGGTTGTTCAGAAAAATTATGTCAGTTGAGTTCAGTTTGATTTGGCATGGCGTAAACTTTCCCCTCGGCGGTTCAAGGTTGCTTATCGCAAGGAAAAGAAGCAGATGATCCCATTTAACAAGCCCTATATTTGTGGCAAGGAACTCTGGAATATCGCCCAAGCCCATGCCAACGGGGTTATGGCTGGCGACGGAAGTTTTACCAAGCAGTGCAACGAGTGGCTGGAGCAGCGTACTGGTTGCCACAAGGCGCTCTTGACGCACTCTTGCACTGCTGCGCTGGAGATGGCGGCCATTCTTGCTGATATCCAGCCGGGTGATGAAGTAATTATGCCCTCCTACACCTTTGTTTCAACGGCAAATGCTGTTGTGCTGCGTGGCGGGGTGCCGGTTTTTGTTGATATTCGTCCTGATACGCTCAATATTGATGAGACGTTGATTGAGGCCGCCATTACCCCGCGCACCAGGGCGATTGTGCCAGTCCATTATGCCGGTGTCGGCTGCGAAATGGATACCATTATGGATATTGCCCAACGCCATAATCTTTTGGTGATTGAAGATGCAGCCCAGGGAGTTATGGCTACCTACAAAGGGAAGGCTCTTGGCTCCATTGGTCATTTGGGCACGCTGAGCTTTCATGAAACCAAGAATATTATATCGGGTGAAGGTGGTGCGTTGCTCATTAATGATCCGAAGCTGGCTGAACGTGCTGAAATTATTCGCGAGAAGGGCACAAACCGGAGCCAGTTTTTTCGTGGACAGGTTGATAAATACACGTGGGTAGATATTGGTTCCTCTTATTTACCGGGCGAAATTATTGCCGCATTCCTCATGGCGCAGATGGAAAATGCAGAAAGTATTACAGAGCAGCGTCTCGATCTTTGGAAGCACTATCACGATGCATTGGGTTCACTTGAATCAGCAGGCAGGTTGCGGCGGCCAGTTATACCTGAAAGTTGCCAGCACAATGCACATATGTACTATATTCTGCTCGATTCTCTTGAGACCCGAACTGCATTAATGGCCAAACTCAAAGAGCAGGGTGTCAACTCAGTGTTTCATTATGTTCCCTTACATAGTGCTCCAGCAGGTTTAAAGTATGGGCGAGTGCATGGAATAATGACACATACAGAGGATCTTTCAGAGAGATTGTTGAGGTTACCGCTGTGGGTCGGGCTTACAAGGGAGCAGCAAGAGAGGATTGTTCGTTATGTAAGCCTGGAAAGATAAAGGGAAGAAGATGGTACTTCAAAAGAACTGACATGCTTCCATATTGGATATTATTTGCAATACCTGCATGGTTGGCTATCAGTAGTAGACGAACTGTGGTTTTTTCTAATGAAAGATGGTCCCAACTTTGGCGCTTAATGTTTTTTTTGTTGGTGCTTATGGTTGGTTTGCGCCATAAGGTTGGCGGGGATTGGGGTACCTATCTGGATAAAATTAATGAGCAAAGATATACTCCTTTTCCTCAGCTTGGAAATTTAAGTAACTCAGAACCAAGTTATATTCTTCTTAACTGGATTGCGGCTCATTATGGGTTGGATGTTTATTTTGTAAACGCAGTATGTGCACTCTTTTTTGCCTGGGGCTTGATTGAATTCTGTCGGCGGCAACCACGCCCTTGGCTGGCAATGGTTGTGGCGGTGCCCTACTTGTTGGTTGTTGTGTCGATGGGGTATACTCGTCAGGGCGTCGCTATAGGTTTAGCCATGCTTGGGATGGTGGCACTTGTGGATAGAAAAATTATGCGTTTTGCATTATTTCTTTTTTTGGGAGCTACGTTTCATAAGTCGTGCCTGCTTTTAATACCGCTTGCGGCACTTGCTAATCCTCAAAAAAAACTCTGGAACATTTTCTGGACATTGATTTTATTAGTGCTTGTGAGTGTTTTGTTTTCAGATACTTTTATCGAAAGGTATAAGTACAGTTATCTTGAACGAACGTACCAGTCTAGTGGGGCATCGATACGTGTTGCTATGAATACTGTGCCTGCACTCCTATTTTTATTTTTCCGTAATCGTTTTATTTTGCCAAAAAGCGATCAAATTTTTTGGGTATGGATATCGATTATGGCACTGGCTTTACAGGTGTGGTTGCTGTTCTCCACCTCCACTACGGCCATTGATCGAATCGCGTTATTCGTTATTCCTCTTCAATTGTTTGTATTCTCTCGTTTCCCTGATGCTTTTGGGCGGCTTGACGGAAACAATACTGCATTGGTGATCGTAGTTGTTCTATACAGTGCTTTGGTGCTTTTTGTCTGGCTCTTTTTTGCTTCTCATGCTGCCGGTTGGCTTCCCTATCAGTTTTATCCCTTGGTCTGGCTGTTTGAATGAGGATTATCATAGCACTGAATACCGCATGGAACCTTGTGAATTTCAGGGGAGGATTGATACGAGCATTGGTCAGTAGCGGGTATGATGTTATAGCGGTGGCACCTTACGACAGTTATGCACCCCGCCTCGCAGAGCTTGGCTGCCGCTATGTACCGATGCCAATGGATAACAAGGGTACTCACCCAGGTCGTGATGCTTTGTTGGCATTGCGCTTTTTTTTTCTATTTTTGCGCGAGCGGCCAGATGTTTACTTGGGCTACACCGTGAAGCCAAACGTCTATGGTTCATTGGCTGCGCACCTGCTCGGTATTCCGGTTATCAACAACATCGCGGGCCTTGGCGCTGTTTTTATTGAAAAAAGCTGGGTAACTACTGTAGTCAGGAGCCTCTACCGTCTTGCTCTTTGTCGTTCCAGAAGGGTTTTTTTTCAAAATGGGGATGATCGCCAACTTTTTGTTGATGGAGGTTTGGTCAGCCCTGCAGTTACAGCTCTGTTGCCCGGCTCAGGGATTGATCTTTCACAATTTTCATTTTCTCCAATTGTTGGCAAACGACAGAAGTTTCGCTTTCTCCTGATTGCCCGTATGCTCTGGGACAAAGGGGTGGGGGAGTTCGTTGAAGCTGCAACGTTGATTCGAAAACACTGGCCAGGTGTAGAATGTTGTCTGGTTGGATTTGTGGATGTTCAGAATCCAGCAACCATATCTCTTGCCCAGATGAATATATGGACAGATGAAGGATTTGTTCGTTATCTCGGCGTTAGTGATACTATTCGTGATGAAATTCGAGAGGCAGATTGTATTGTGCTTCCTTCGTATAGGGAGGGAACACCTCGAACATTGCTCGAAGGCGCGGCTCTTGGTCGCCCGCTCATTACCACAGATGCTGTGGGATGCAGGGACGTAGTTGATGATGGAAAAAACGGTTTTTTATGCAAGGTGCGCGATGCTGCCGATTTGGCAGAGAAGATGGAGAGTATGCTCTTGCTGACCACGGAAGAGCGCTCAGCTATGGCGTTGTACGGACGCAGAAAGATGGAGCGTGAGTTTGATGAAAAGATTGTGATTGAGTGCTACCTTGAGGCGATTGAAGGTATTCAAAGAGGGGAGTAAACCGGAGTGGCTGCGGTAAAAAGTGATAAATGAAAAAAAAAATTATGAGGGTAGGGCGTGTTACAGCCCTGATTGTTGCGGGTAAGCTTGCTGTTCTTGTTGGGTTGTGTTTCATGTTTGCCGTGTACACGAATGTGCCGACGAGTCATGATGCAGAGGATAGGGCTATTTTTGAGCATGGCTTGAATATAAAATCGTTACAACATCCCCGGACATTTGCGCAGGAGATTAACGTTATAAAGGAGCTGCAGCGGAGAACATTTTCAGTTGCTCCGGTCGGGTCCGGTATTCCAGATTACGAAGTGCGTGAGCCTGCCGATTTTATTGGAAAGCGTGAAGGGCTCTGTTTTGACCGGAGCAGAACTACCGACAAGGCACTTGGGTATCTTGGATTGCCATCCAGGCATGTTTACCTGCTCTTTCGCGAAGGAGACAAGGGCTTTTGGCCTTCTCTCGTGCAATATCGCCACCCCTCACATGCCGTCACTGAAGTGAAAACCAGCAAGGGGTGGATGTTTGTTGACTCTAACACGCAGTGGATCGCGTTGACCCGGGATGGCCAGGTTGTCAGTGCTGATGATGTCTGGAAACGGGCGGCAGAATTTGATACCATTCCCTCATACCTCACTCATCCATGCTGGGCCATTCGAGGCCTCTACTCCCGGAAGGGTCAGCTCTACCCTCCCTACATCCTCTTCCCCGACCTGAACTGGTATGATTTCTCTACCTGGCTCATTTTTGGCTAATCTATTGCATACACTTATGATCTCTCCTCAAATTGCCATTATCGGCCTCGGTTATGTCGGCCTCCCCCTCGCCGTTGAGTTTGCCAGAAAGTACCCGGTGATTGGCTTCGATATCAACCAGAAGCGGGTTGATGAACTCAACCAGGGCCACGATGCCACGCTTGAAATAACCGATGAACAGCTTCAGGATGTGCTTTGTGAGGAGAGCTGCGATGAGCCGGGGCTCTTTGTCACCTCCGACAGCAACTTCCTTGGATTTACCAACTACTACATCGTGACCGTACCCACGCCGACCGACAAAAATAACCGTCCGGTGTTAACCCCCCTCATCAAGGCAAGCGAAACCATCGGCAAGGCACTCAAGCCCGGTGATATTGTTATTTATGAGTCAACCGTCTACCCGGGAGCCACCGAAGAGGATTGCGTCCCCGTGCTTGAACGTTTTTCAGGCCTCACTTTCAACAAAGATTTCTTTGCTGGCTACTCGCCCGAACGCATCAACCCCGGCGACAAGGAGCACACCGTCACCAAAATCAAAAAAGTCACCTCCGGCTCCACCCCCGAAGCGGCTCAAAAGGTCGATGCCCTCTACCGCTCCATCATCACCGCCGGAACACATCTCGCCTCCTCCATCAGGGTAGCCGAAGCTGCCAAGGTGATTGAAAACTCCCAGC
>CAIOLC010000120.1 GCA_903859055.1 uncultured Chlorobiaceae bacterium
ACCATTGAAACACTGGCGCTGGCGTTGAAGAAACTGCTCAAGGCCGACGTTCCTGTTACCATCATCGGCACCAGACATGGTGAAAAACTTTACGAAAGCCTTTTGACCCGCGAAGAGCTGGCGGTTGCTCACGACCTTGGGGGATATTACCGGGTGCCTGCTGACAACCGCGATTTAAATTACGCAGCATTCTTCAGTGAAGGTCGTGAAGAGGTGTCACTCAAGGAGGATTATAATTCACACAATACGGCAAGAGTTGATGTGGAGGGGATGTGTGAACTGCTCTTGAAGCTTGATTGTGTTCAGGATGCTTTAACTGGAAAACAAATAACCGTTTAACGACTCTGAGATTCAAAACTCATCATTAAATGAGTCAAAAGGTTGCTTGAGAAGGGTACGGGTAGAGAAGAAGCAGCAGAGATTGCGGGAATAAGCGTCGATGTATTGAAAGAGATAGCGAAAAATATTGCAGGCCCAAGAAGATAACTCACAGAACACCACCCTGCTGGATGTTGATGGAATGAAAGTATTGATCACCGGTTCCGACGGATTTATCGGCAAAAATGTGCAGTTGCACTTGGCCGAGCGCAAAGATGTGCAGGTGGTGTGCTTTACTCGTGGCCATGACGTAGCGAAGTTGCCTGCGCTGTTGCATGGAGTGGACTTTGTGTTTCATTTGGCTGGAGTTAACCGTCCGCAAGACCCTGCAGAGTTTGTATCAGGTAATGTAGATTTGACGAAGGTGCTGTGCCAGGCTGTGGGCACTGTGGCTGCAGTTACTGGCAAAAAGATTCCGATTGTCTATACATCCTCCACCCAAGCTGACCGGGACAACGCTTACGGTTCGAGCAAACTCTATGCTGAACATGCCTTGTTTGCGTTGCATCGTGAGCACGGTGTGCCTGTGGCTGTGTTTCGTCTGCCCAATGTGTTTGGCAAATGGTGCAAGCCAAACTACAACTCGGCGGTCGCTACGTTTTGCCACAACATTGCACGGGGATTACCCATACAGGTGAATGACCCGGCAGCGCCTGTCACGCTGGTCTATGTGGACGATGTTGTTGCTCGTTTTTTGCAGTTGATGGATGGCGCAGTTGCAATGGCGAATGCAGATGGTTTTTCTACTGTAGAACCGCAGTACAGCACCACCGTGGGTGAGCTTGTTCGTTTAATCCATTTTTTTAAAGAGAGTCGCAACACGCTGATGACCGAGCGAGTGGGCACTGGATTGGTGCGGGCGCTTTATGCCACTTATGTGAGCTATTTGCCACCAGAGTTGTTTGCCTATACCGTGGCGCAGCATGCTGACCCGCGTGGTGTGTTTGTAGAGATGCTTAAAACGCCAGATTGCGGTCAGTTTTCGTACTTTACTGCAGTGCCAGGCATTACCCGTGGAGGTCACTATCACCATAGCAAGACCGAGAAGTTTTTGGTCATTCGGGGCCAAGCGCGCTTCAAGTTCAGGCACATGCAAACCGGTGAGACGCATGAGCTTTTGACCAGCGGAGACAAGGCCGAGGTGGTAGAAACCGTGCCCGGTTGGACGCACGATATTACCAATATTGGTACGGATGAGATGGTGGTGATGCTCTGGGCCAACGAAATTTTTGACAGTCAACAGCCGGACACTATTGCAATGAAGGTGACGTTATGAAAAAGTTGAAGGTAATGACCATTGTTGGTACCCGCCCTGAGATTATCCGTCTCTCGCGGGTGCTCGCAAAGCTTGATGAGCATACGGAACATCTGCTGGTGCATACCGGGCAGAACTACGATTATGAGCTGAACCAGATATTTTTTGATGATCTTGGTATTCGTAAGCCTTCTCATTTTCTCGAAGCAGCAGGTTCCACTGCGGCTGAAACCGTCGGCTTGATTATCGCCAAAGCTGACGCCGTGATGGCCGTTGAAAAGCCTGATGCGCTTCTGATTCTTGGCGATACCAACTCCTGCCTTGCCGTCTATCCAGCCAAGCGCCGCAAGATTCCTGTTTTTCACATGGAGGCAGGTAACCGCTGTTTTGATCAGCGAGTGCCGGAAGAGATCAACCGCAGGATTGTAGACCATACGGCAGATATCAACCTGACCTACAGCGATATTGCCCGCGAATACCTGTTGCGCGAAGGGCTGCCTGCAGATCGGATTATCAAAACCGGAAGCCCGATGTTTGAGGTGCTGACCCATTACCGTGAAAAGATTGATTGCTCTGCTGTGCTTGAGCGCCTGGCTCTTGCTGAGGGCGACTACTTTGTGGTCAGTGCCCATCGCGAAGAGAACATTGATGCAGAGAGAAATTTCATGAAACTTGTCACCATTCTGAACCGACTTGCCGAAGAGTATGGCAAGCGGGTAATTGTGTCAACCCATCCAAGAACCCGCAAGCGGATTGATGCCAGTGGTGTGGTGTTTCATCCTCACATAGAGCTGCTGAAACCACTCGGATTTTGCGATTACGTTCATCTGCAGATGCATGCCAAAGCAGTGCTGTCGGACAGTGGCACCATTACCGAAGAGTCCTCAATTTTGAATTTCCCCGCACTCAATATTCGTGAGGCTCATGAGCGTCCTGAAGGGATGGAGGAGGCAAGTGTTATGATGGCGGGCCTTGAGGTTGAGCGTGTCATGCAGGCATTGGCAATTCTTGAGACTCAGCATGGTGGTGTGCAGCGAAGTTTGCGTCAGGTTGAGGATTACTCAATGCCGAATGTTTCCGACAAGGTTGTTCGGCTGCTACACAGTTATACCGATTATGTGAATCGGGTGGTATGGAGCAAGTATTAAAAGGACTCCTTTGCGCGTTTTATTGTTAACTCAGTGGTTTGACCCGGAGCCAACATTTAAAGGGTTAGTGTTTGCACGTGAGCTGGTCAGGCAGGGTTTTGATGTGGAGGTTGTCACCGGCTTTCCAAACTATCCCGGAGGCAAGCTTTATCCCGGATACAGGATGAAGCTGCTCCAGCAAGAGGTCATCGAAGGCGTTCAGATATCGCGCGTTCCGCTCTATCCAAGCCATGACCAGAGTGCCGTTGGGCGAATGGTCAATTATATCAGTTTTGCTGCTGCGGCACTTATGTATGGCGTATTCGGGGCCAAACGCCCGGATGTCATTTATGCCTACCATCCACCGTTGACTGTTGGCATTGCCGCCTCTCTCATTCGCCTGTTCCGGCGAGTGCCTGTGGTGTACGATATTCAGGATATGTGGCCGGATACGCTCCGAGCGACGGGAATGCTTTCAAATCGTCGTATCCTTGGTATTGTCGGTGTGATGTGTGGTGTGGTTTATCGTCTGGTCGATCATATCGTGGTTCTTTCTCCCGGCTTTAAGAAGCTGCTTGTAGAGAGGGGGGTGCCTGAGCAAAAAGTTGATGTGATTTACAACTGGTGTGATGAAGCCTCAATGGTTAATCCGGCAGGTGAGTTGCCTCAGGATTTTCCCGGTACAGACTCTTTTACCATTGTTTTTGCCGGAAATATGGGGAAGGCCCAGGCATTGGATGCAGTGCTTGATGCGGCTGAGATTGTTCAGAACAAAACGGAGAGAATCTGTTTTGTCTTTATTGGTGGGGGAGTTGAGGTGGATCGCCTGAAAGAGGTTGCCAAGGATAAGGCATTACGAAATGTGCAGTTTCTTCAGGCAATACCAATGGCCGAAATAGGAGCTGTTCTTGGTAAGGCCGATGCCCTGCTCGTTCACCTCCGAAAAGATCCGTTGTTTACCATCACCATTCCTTCAAAAACCCAGGCCTATATGGCTGTCGGCAAACCAATTCTTATGGCCGTTGATGGCGATGCGGCTGATCTTGTCAATATTGCCGGTTGTGGCGTTCTTGCTGAATCTGAAAATCCTGGGGCTATCGCTGATGCGGCTCTGCGATTATATGCAATGAACTCTTCAGAACGGGAGGCAATGGGCATGAGAAGTCGGGAGTATTACCAAAAGCATTTATCGTTAACCGTCGGGGTTGGGCGTTTTGGCGAACTCTTTAAAAGGTGCTGTCGTTCTGACCAATACAAATGATAGTGCAATCCATGATGAACGTGATCGTGATCTGGTTATTCCTCCTATGCTGAAACGTCTTTTCGATCTG
>CAIOLC010000121.1 GCA_903859055.1 uncultured Chlorobiaceae bacterium
GCGCACATTGATGCTTGCAACATTAGAGATCAATTGATTCAAGCGATGAATATCCGCCTTGGTCAGACCAACAATCACTCCGTTATCGGCAACACCAATAACTATCTTCCCGCCATTTCCATTACTGAACGCCACCATTTCGGCGGCCAGCGATTCAGCGTTGTTAAAATTCTCCTTGAATTGGTGTTCACTGTCCTCGCCTTGGGCAAGAACATTCATAAGTTCTATGGTTTCCATATCTGGTAAATTTCTTTGCGACGATTAAATGCTTCCCGACCGCCTTCCATAATGTCAACAATGGTTTTTTGTTGAACAGTATCGTCAATGCCACCGCTTTGAACGGCAATTTTGTCGTCCATGAAAGAACAGGCGTGTATCTGGTCAGCATCACCCAGTACGGGAATATTCGGATTGTGGGTCGCAAAGATAAACTGCACCTTTGGTTTCATCTTGCGAACCAGTTTGATCACATCCTCATAAATGGTTTGGTTATCCAGATCATCTTCGGGCTGGTCAATAATAATGAGATCATTTTCTCGCTGGCTTAATACAAACAGAATCAAGGCAGATGCCCGCTGGCCCAAAGAGTGATGCTGCAACTCCTTGCCTCGATAGGTGATTGTAAATTTGTTGGGTGTTTGATAGGTCAGGAGTGTCTTCAGGTTATGTGTGAACAAATCAGCAAGGAGTTGAGGATTTGTTCCAAAAGTGTTTTTTGCATGATCAAAATCAGCATAGATTGATGTGAAGTCCCGGTACTTGTCAACTATTCCCTGAAAAGTTGCTTCACGGATTCCGCTTCCCTTAAAAACACTTCTCATAAACTCAAGAAAGGCCAATCGATCTTCCTTATAACCTGAAGTAATAACAAGAGAAGAGTTATCCCCACCTACTTTGTCAAGTTCTGTTTTGATAATGCTGAACTCCTCATGCCAGAGTTCGTTGAGATAATGTAATTCCTTGGTAAGAGTTGAGGAAATAATCTCCTTTTGCTCACCCTGTTTAGAAAATGTTGTCAGTAACTGATTTGCTTGTGCCAATTTATTTTTAAGCTTCAGGAACTCATCCGAGCTGATATTCTGGGTTGTACCGGTTTTTAATTCTTCGGCCAGCACTCTTTCAATTTCAGCAAACTCATCAACTAACCCTTTTCTGATGACAACAAGATCGGAGTATGTCAGAGAGAGCTCTGTTTCTGCAGCTTCAGTCTTCCCTAATGCCAACTTGATACTGTCGAGGCTTTGAATGAATTGCGAGTAGGCCGTATAGAATCGGTCAAATATTTCAGCATTATGCGTTGATTGGTATCCGGTAAAATTACGAATATCATCCTCATGCTGCGCTAAGACATCTTTAAGCCCAAGAATAAATTCCTGAATGAGATGCACCCCTTTTTGCATGGTCCGAAGGTCAGCATCAAAATCAAGACGTTTCTGGAGTTTCTCCTCAACTCCATACTGGGAGTATAATTTGAGGCGGTGTTCGGTATCCTGTTTTATTCTGGTCAGCTCTTCTTTCTGCTCTGCCACATTAGCTGTTTTCATCAACCGGTCAACGGTTTCGCCAATGGCAGCTTTTTGTTTTGCAATCTTCCGGCGGATTTCATCAAGTCTTGAACCTAACAGCTTCTCTACAAGATCTTTTTCAAAACCTTCTCCCGTACTGGAGAGATCTTTTTGACCGAAATAGACCGGTTTATACAAAACTGTTTCCCGAATCGAAACTCCTGGCTGTACTTTATTATCAACATAGACATTGGAATAATTTTCCTTCCATACGCGGCGAATTTGATATGACTGGCCATAACGATCAACGGCATGAAGAACCACCTTGCCTCCGCTGCCCATCGTAAAACCCACCAACTCTTGCTTGTATTTTTGATCACCAGCCTTGTCACCGAAAGGAATATCCAGAACATAACGCAATACTTCGAGGATAGAAGACTTGCCACTACCACGAATGCCTATTAAGGTATTGAGTTCAGGAGAGAGGAAAACTGTTTTTCCAGAGAGGGTTCCACCTTCAAAATGGATGCTTTTGATATATGAATGCTGATAGGTGGCGGCAGTGCTGGCAACACGATTTGTGTGATCAGTTAAAGCAAACTTGACGGCATCATAAGAAAATGCCCCAATCTTTATGAAACATGGCAACCCTCTCCCAATATCTGCTATACTTTTTGGATCAGAGCCATCCACCTCTGCCGGATACCAATCACCAAGCCACTGCTTTACCTTGACACGACAAGGTTTGTCTGCCACGTCATGTGTCCTTGCCTTCTGAAAACCAAGAGTTCTCAGCCTGACCGCTTCATAATGATTTTCTGCCCAATCAGACAGCTTGCCTCCGCCCATTTCACTCCAAAGGCCCTTGCTCTCTTCAACATGAGCAAATAACAAAAAATAGTCACGACCGATTTTGTTCAATGCTTCAACGACCTGAAGAATGTTTTTATCGCTTCGCCCATTTTCATACTGATATTGTTGCGGCGTTTTTCCGGAAAACATGGAAGTCAACAACGGATTGATATAATCATCGCCATTTTCAAGCCATTGATCACTGAAAACAACGAGAACATGAATGCCATTTGCTCCATCATTGACTGACAGCTCCACACCAGGGAGTAAAAAAATATCTCTTTTCCGGGCTGTTTTTCGTAGAGCCTTGAATTCTCCTGCATCAAACTTGTTATGGTTGGTGATAATACCGATCCTGATTCC
>CAIOLC010000122.1 GCA_903859055.1 uncultured Chlorobiaceae bacterium
AAAATAATTCAGCGTTACTCTTAATCAGCCATCAGCGGTGGAACGGATCAAACATTACTCGCTCAAAGTACTTACTGTATTTTCAGCACTCATGCTGTTGTTGTCATTTTCAGTCATGATGGTGCTAAACAGTGGACTGCTTGATCTGCTCGCCAGAGACAGGTTTATACAACTCTTTGAAAAGAATTTTTACGGTAAAATTGAGTTGCAGGAGCTGCACTTGAATTTCCCAAACAATGTCACCCTGGTGCATCCGCGCATTTATGGCATCGGGGAGAAAATACCAGCCATTGAAGCGCGAACAATCGCATTGAAGCTCAATATTCTCTCTCTTCTTCAGCCAGGTTTACGATCACTTTATTTACCGCTTCTCAAGGCTGATGCACTCCACACAAGAATTATTCAGCAGAAAAACGGAAAACTTAACCTTGAGCTTATTTTTACCCGAAGAGACACTGACTCCACGAAAACCATCGTTGATCAATTTTTCTGCAAGTCAGTGGAGATTACCAACGGCACAGTATCGTATACGGGCAACATCAATCGCCCTGACAATCTGAAACTCACGCTGAACGATATCAAGCTTAAACTTTCAGAATTTACCATCAGGAAGAGATTCATCAAGGGAACACTTGATCATCTGCGATTCAAAAGTCCCAAGCACAATTTTTCATTACAGCAGGCATCAGGACAATTCCTTTTTTCTGAAACACGCTCAGAAGTATTGACACTGAAAGTGGCCAGCAAAAAAAGTCATGCCGAAATATCGGCAACAGTGGATCACTTCAACATCTTTTCACGCCAAAAACGGGAATCATTACTTCCAGGCAACTCTTTTATTAATCTTCAGGAGATTGCTGTTGACAGCGATGAAATCAAACAGTTCTATCCTGCGCTCGCTCTACCTTCCGGGCTCTATGTTTTAAAAGGCAACGCAAAAGGCAAGCAAGACAATATCGAAATCATCGATGCGCTCTTGACACATCTCAAAAACAAAATAGCCGTCAAGGGAAATCTCTTTAATCTGAAAAGCAGCAATGCTTTTGCTTATGAACTGAAGTGCGACACGTCAAAAATCACTCTTCCATTTATTACAACATTACTGAAGGATGAGAAGCAGAAGGAATTTGCGAAAAAAGCTGGTGACATCATCTTTTTAGGTACCGCAAAAGGAACGCTAAACGCTGTAAAAACAGATTTAAAAATGCTTTGTGATGCTGGAGAGGCATCGTTCAATGGTGAGGGTTCAAGCGAAGAATCAGGACAGGTTACAAGTAATGGTAAAATTACTCTTAAAAATTTCAAGCCACACAAACTTGTCGAATCGGCCAACAAAACAAGCCTTCTCAACGCTTCAGGAAGTTTTGAAGCAAAAGCAAAGAACAGAGTATTGGAGCTGGTAAAGCTTGACATGAAGATTGCAGACTCTTTTTGGCAGAACCAGCAAGTTCAGGAGGGCACGCTGTCAGCACTCTACAGTAACAAAACGGTGACCAGTGCGCTTTTCCTGAAAAACAACCAGACAAGTCTCAACCTTGAAAGTGAAATAGAGTGGAAAACAGCTCTGCCTCGATACCGGGCTTCAGGTAAAGCTGTAAAACTCAATCTTTCAAACGTTTTTGACATAAAAGAGATTACTACCGATCTGAGTGGAACTTTCGCCATGCAAGGTTCTGGACTTGATCCTGAAATGTTGAATATTTCTGGAACGGTACAGTTTGGTACCTCTTTGATCAACGGATTTGAGCTTAAAGATAACGCCAAAGCCTCAATTGAGATTGTGCAGAATACAACATCTTCGCGAGTAAAGGTAAACAGTGATTTTTTTGATATTTTTGCTGATGGCAATTATTCATTTCAAGAGCTGCTCTCTCTTGGCCAACTGGTCAGTTCAGGTATTGCGCGGGAAATAAATGCACAAAATATCTGGACCACAACATTCGCCACTCCTCTCGCTGCTGAGAGTAACCTGAACAAACCATTCAGCATCAACTATGGAATCGCCGTAAAAGATATCTCTCCTCTGATACTCCTGTTCCCCGTACAAGGGATTACCCTCGAAGGCAGAGCTGATGGAAGCGTTAACTACCAAAACGGACACTGTTCAATAAATTCCTCAATGAACCTTTCCAGCGTGCAGGCCCGCAACACACTTTTTCTGAAGAAACTTTCTATGGAACTTGGTGTGGAGTGCAATAACCTCGGAATACAACAGACCTCAGTATCAGGAAAGGTTGGCTCAATGACGATTGCTGGTAAAGATGCAGGTAATGCCGTTTTTTCAGCTCTCTATTCCTCTTCCCATCTTGACACCTCTCTTGACCTGGCAATACCCAATCCTTCACAAAAAATATCTGCAAAATTTACAGCAACCAGGGGAGGTGAAGGGTACGAGCTGCTGTTTAAAAAACTTTCATTGAAAGATGCTACCGGAATATGGCAGACAGCAGATAATTCGAATGTGGTGATCGGCAAAACATCTGCAAAATTTAACAATTTTACTGTAACAAAAGGGATACAACAGGCAATATTTGACGGGGAACTGAGCAGCGCACTGCCAGGAACCTTCCAGTGCACCTTGAACAATCTGGATATCAATGAACTCAAGCGCTTTGATCAAAATTCTTCGTTTGAAAAAATTTCAGGCACCATCAACGCATCCGTGCAAGTCAGTGGAGAGCCCGGATTAAAAACGAGTACTTTCAACGTTACTGGAGAGAATATCCGTTATGACAAGTATACTCTTGGGGCCTTCAACGGGAGTGGACATTACTACAATAATCAACTTCATTTTACGGTGCACAGCAACGTGCCAATACCGGAAACGGGGACGGAAAAGAGCACTCCATCAACCAGTACTATTGATGGAAATGGCACAATTCCCCTTGTCATTAACTACTTCCCTCTGCAGTTCCATACCGCAGAGCAACAACCTGTCAACGCATCATTCCGCTCTGATAATCTTTCCGCCCAGTTTATTGAGTACCTGTTCCCCATCTTTTCGTCAGTTGAAGGCGTTATACCAACAACCATACAAATTCAGGGTACCATGCCAAAACCAGAGATCTTGATGACCACTCGGCTGCGTAATACAAAAATCAGAATTGAGCCAACACAGGTCTCCTACCAGCTCAACGGTGATGCCTCTATCACGCCGAATGCTATTGAACTTCGGGATATAACCATCAGCGATAACTATAAAGGCAACGGCATCATTAATGGAGTAATCACTCTCGAAAAATTCAAGCCGAAAACGCTTTCTCTTTCTGCACAAGTGAACAGATTACTTTTGTTTGATAAAAAAGATCGGCAGGATGAAACCTCATTTGGAACCATAACCGGAACAACAAAGAACATCCAGGTACATGGAAATCTTTCAGCCCCTGTTGTTGAGGGAGAGATGCGAATTGATGCCGCAGACTTTTCTCTTTACAGATATGGTGCTAATGAAAGCGCAAAATATGTTGGCATTGACAAGTTTATTGGTTTTGTCCCCCGTTACAAGAAAGCCATCAATACCGTAAAGCCTGAAAACGATGTAACCCCTGCAAAACCAACAGAATTTTATCATTCAGTTCTTGACATTCTGGAGATCCGGCAGCTCAAGCTCAGCAGTATTGAGCCATTGAAGTATACCATGATTTTTGACAGCAACAGAGGTGAACAACTTGAGACATCAATCAATAACCTCTCACTGATACTCAACAAAAACAATCAGCAATACAGCCTTTTTGGATCGGTCAATATTATTGGAGGGAAATATAAGTTTTCAAACTCAAACTTTGACTTGCAGGATGGTGGACAAATTGCCTGGAACAATGTTGACATACGAAGCGGAGTCATGGAAAATCTTTACGGCAGCAAGTACGTCAGCACTTCAAACCGGCAGAGTGGTGACAGGGATAAAGTCAACATGCTGCTCGCCATAACGGGAACCCTGAATAACCCGCAGGTTACGATGGGTTATTACCTTAATGAACAGACGCAGCCCTACGCTTCCGAAAATATGATCGGAAGATATGCCAGCCAGATTGACCCAAACGCTGAACTGAATGTTATCTCTATGCTTCTGTCCAAACAGTGGTATGTACGCCCCGGAACCAGCGGGCAGGTGAGCAATATTGCCGTTTCAAGTGCCGGATATTCTGCAGGAACAGGTATTCTTTCCTCCAGAATATCCAGAGTTATTCAGGATATCGGGGGACTCGAAAGCTTTAATGTCAATGTTGGAGTGGATAATAGCGGCGCTCTGAGTGGTCTCGATCTTTATTTTGCACTGAGTGTTCCAGGTACTGAGGGCAAAGTGCGCTTTATTGGTACAGGAAGCTCTCCCGACCTGAGTGGCGCTGCTTTCTCTGATTATTACGGGACTGCCCAAAAAATTGAATACAGGATTACGCCAAAAGTCTACGCGGAAGCTTCCCGTTCTTTTGGAGTGAACGGCTCTCCAACATCCAGCTCTAATCTCCAAAAACCGGCTGAAACATGGGGTATCAGTCTCTCGTATAAAGAGCGATTCCACACCTGGACAGAGTTCTGGAATCGTCTCATTCCTTCATCTGACAGGAAACGATAAATGCTGATGGTTTTTGTAAATTGCCGCTGACAGTGCTCGATAATCAACAGGGAAACAACATTTTGAGAGGAAAAAACATCATCATAGGCATCAGTGGAGGCATCGCAGCCTATAAAACACCACAGTTGGTGAGACTTCTAAAAAAAAGAGGCGCAAATATCAAAGTGGTCCTGACAGAAGGAGGCTCCAGATTTGTCAGTGAGCTTGCTTTGGCAACAGTTTCAGGCGAAACGGTGTACCGCTCAATATTTCCTCCAACTGATCAGGGCAACACCGATTTTACAAATCACATCTCTCTCGGTGAATGGGCGGATGCCTTTGTTATTGCTCCTGCCACAGCCCACACTCTGGCAAAACTCTCTGCGGGGCTTTGCGATGATATGCTTACCACCTGTTTTATCACCCTGCGACCTGGCAAACCGGTTCTTCTCTTCCCGTCAATGGATGGCTATATGTTTCTCTCTCCCTCTGTCCAGAGGAATATCAGCACACTCACGGCTCAGGGATGTACCATTATTACCCCCGACAAGGGGGAGCTTGCCTCTGGCCAAAGTGGAGTAGGACGTATGCCCGAACCGGAATCTATCCTGGCCTCGCTTGAAAAGAGCTTGCAAAGAGGCTCAGAACCCTCTCCTCTGTATGGCAAATCAGTCGTCATAACAGCAGGCCCGACACGTGAAAAAATTGATGGTGTCCGTTTTATCTCTAACTACTCCTCCGGTAAAATGGGCTTTGCCGTTGCCAGGGCAGCAGCCAGACGCGGGGCAATTGTCACCCTTATCTCTGGTCCCGTCCATCTTGAGACTCCACAGGGTGTAGAGCGCTGTAATGTAGAAAGCGCATCTGAAATGTATACCGAGGCTCAACGCTTTTTCAAAAGTTGCAATATTTTTATTGGCGCAGCCGCCGTCTCTGATTATCGCCCGGCTAAACCCCATGAAGGAAAAATGAAAAAAGAGGAGGAGCATCTTGAGCTTTCCCTTGTCAAAAATACCGATATCCTTGCTGAATTCGGTGTACAGAAAACTCCCGAACAACTTGCCATCGGCTTTGCGCTTGAAACTCAATTCGGTCTGGACAATGCAAGAAAAAAACTCACCAGCAAAAATCTGGATCTGATAGCATTCAATTTTTTTGACCGTCGAACCTCCGGCTTTGAAGTTGACACAAATATTCTTACCCTGATACAGCGCAATGGTATAACAAAGGAGCTGCCACAACTGACAAAGGATGCAGCCGCCGAGGAGCTCCTTGACACCATTGAAGGGCTCTTGCCTGGAAACCGTCACTAACCCCTGAAAACCAAAAATTTTCATGCAAGGTTTTTTATTTGAAGAAAACAAGCAGAATAGCTCTCCAGAAAAGAGCTCTGCATCTGCAGAGTTACAGCTCCTGTTCGATAGAGCAAAGGGCTGCCACAAATGCACACTTGCCGCAACAAGACTCAATTTTGTCTTTGGTGAAGGCAATCCTGCGGCGAATCTTGTCGTCATTGGGGAGGCCCCCGGTGCAGAAGAGGATGCTTCCGGCAGGCCTTTTGTTGGCCGCTCTGGTCAACTGTTAGATAAAATTCTTCTATCTGCAGGGTTCCAGCGGGAGGAGGTCTATATCTGTAACATCCTGAAATGCCGACCACCGGGTAACAGAAACCCGCTCAATGATGAAATCATCAACTGCATGCCCTGGTTACTCCGTCAACTTCAGATTCTCAAGCCAAAGATCATCTTGATGCTTGGTAAAGTTGCTGCAAACACTCTTCTCGAAAACAGCCTTTCACTGGGCACGATGAGAGGAAAGTTGATCAAATGGAATGGATATGACTGTTTTATTACCTATCATCCTGCGGCTTTGCTGCGTAACCCCAACTGGAAACAGGGATGCTGGGAGGATATTCAGCTCATGATGCGGCACTATGCGAGCATGTTCGACCAGGCGCAACACACTGAAAAGAGAGAAAAACCATGATCAAGAAAGCACCAGTTGCCATAGATTTCAGCAAAGACATTGATTTCAGTCAGGAGAGCCGTGTCCCCCCCTATTCAACAGAAATTGAACAGGAGGTACTTGCCTGCATTCTGCTGGAAGATGACCCTATCGAACAGGTGATTCAGATTTTTGGGGACAATGGTGAAGAGGTCTTTTACGAGCGCCGCCATCAGATCATCTTTAAAGCGATGATGCAGCTCTATCATAAGCGACAGGCTATTGACATTATCACCGTGAGTGAAGAGTTGCTGAAAATGAACGAGCTTGAGCCTGTCGGTGGCCGACACTACCTTGCCGAGTTATCCGGAAAAGTGATCAGTGCTGCCAATATTGAGTACTATGCGCGTCTGGCAAAGGAGAAATACCTTTACCGCCGGATGATCTCCATATCGGCAAAAATCTCCGGCGCTGCCTACAGCTCATCAATGGATATTTTTGATCTTGTCGAACACGCCTCGCAGCAGTTTTTCAACATCTCCCAAGCCGGTATCAAAAAGAAGGCCTCGTTAATCAAGGAGCTTGTCAAAAACGGTATCAGGATGCTTGAAAGTCTGCGAGCATCACAGTCTTCAGTCACTGGAGTTGGCTCCGGCTTCTCTGAACTTGATCAGCTTACCGCCGGATTTCAGTCATCAGACATGATTATCATAGCGGCAAGACCTTCAGCAGGTAAAACTGCTTTATCACTGGCACTGGCAAGGAACGCCGCAGTCGATTTTAATACACCGGTTCTTTTTTTCAGCCTTGAGATGGCAGAGGTACAGTTGGCCATCAGGCTGATGTGCGCTGAGGCCTACGTCGAGTCACAACTTGTCAGGACTGGCCGTATAACACCTGAAATGATGGGCCGGATTATCAACAGCATGGACAAGCTCAACGAAGCCAAACTGTTTATTGACGATACGCCCGGCATCTCCATTATGGAACTTGCGGCTAAAACCAGGCGCATGAAACAGGAGCATAATATTGGCATGGTTGTCGTCGATTACCTCCAGTTAGTAACACCGGTAAGGGATGGGAGAACAAACCGGGAGCAGGAGATTGCACAGATATCCCGATCACTGAAGGCACTGGCAAAGGAGTTGAATATTCCCGTTATCGCTCTGGCACAGCTTAACCGCTCGGTTGAACAACGATCGGGAGACAGAAGACCCCAACTGAGCGATCTTAGAGAATCCGGTTCAATTGAACAGGACGCTGATGTCGTCATGTTCCTCTCAAGACCAGAGATGTATGGCAAAACAACCTTTGAAGATGGATCATCCACCAAAGACGTTGTTGAAATAGTGATTGGAAAACAGCGAAATGGACCGATCGGTGATATAAGGCTCTTGTTCCTTAAAAACTACGGGCGCTTTCAGTCAACAGCCAATACGTATATTACCAGCAACGAGGAGTCCACTGCGTCATACGAGCAGGAACACCACCTCCCGTCCTTGCCGGATGCAGGAAAATCAACTATCAGCACATTTATTGCTCAGGACGATGCACCATTTTAAATCATGATCATGCAGGGGAAAACACAACCGATGAATTTTGGAAGCAGAAACACAAAATCCGGGCTGGCACCACAGGGTAAAGAGGCAACCTATACTGGTATCGGCGGTTCAAAAGGAATTACTATCGGCGACTGCTACGCCTTCATTAAAGAGGAGGCTAAACATGAAATCAGAGAGCTGAATGATAAAAATATCAGTGACGAGATTGAAAGATTTCTGGTGGCACTGAAACGATCTGAGCATGAGCTCAAGAAAATTGAACAGATCACTATCAGAAAACTGGGGAAAAACTATTCAAACCTGTTTCAGGCCCAAATCATGATACTGCATGATCCCATGCTTATCGACACGATTGCCAACCGTATCAGATCAGAACGAAAAGGAGCACATCTCGTAATTGCAGAAGAGTTTGAGCAATATCTTCAAAAGTTTCAGAATTCTGAAGAGCTGATGTTCCAGGAACGGGCTGATGATCTGCAGGATATTAAAAACCGCATTATCAGAAACCTGCATATCAGAAAACTGCACTCATGGATACCCGAAGGGGTCATTGTTGCCTCTGACAACCTCTCCCCTGCCGATATCATTTTGCTGAGCCGCAGCAATGTCAAGGGCTTTATTACCGATTCAGGGGGAAAAACTTCACATATATCCCTGATATGCAAGTCACTCAACATTCCAATTGTTGTCGGCCTGGGTAACCTCTCCGAAAAGGTATCAACAGGCACGCCGATGATTATTGATGGCAGTACAGGTGCCGTGATTATCTATCCTGAAGAAAAAACCGTTGAGGAATATCTCAGAAGAAAAGAGGAGACCAGAAAAAATGAGGCAAATACCGCAATGCATGCGGAGTTGCCCGCGACAACAAAGTGCGGTGTCAGAATAACCTTTTATGCCAACGTTGACTTCAAGGAGGAGGTTCACGCCATCAAGGCAGCCGGAGCTGAAGGAGTAGGACTTTTCAGAAGCGAAAACCTTTTTACCGAAGGAACAAAAGTACCCAGTGAGTCAGAGCAATACGACTGTTACCACGAAATGGCCGAGGCAATTGCTCCTATGCCGCTTGATATCCGCCTCTTTGATATTGGCGGGGACAAGCTGATCTATTCACCTGTCAAAGAGCCAAACCCCAACCTTGGCTGGCGGGGAATCAGGATACTGATTGATCTGCCAAAAATACTTGACGAGCAGATCAGAGCCGCCATAAAAGCGAACAGATTTGGCAATATTGATATCCTCATTCCCATGATCATGTCTCTTGACGAAATACGACATGTGCAGGCATCGGTGGATAGGAGCTATGCAGAGCTGATCCTTGACGCTGATTCCCAGATCGAAAAACCTGGAGTGGGCGCTATGGTTGAGATTCCTGCTGCGGTAGAACTTATTGAAGAAATAACAAAAATTGTTGATTTTATAAGCATCGGAACCAATGACCTGACACAGTACACCCTGGCTGTCGACAGAAATAACGTCATTGTTCAGGATCTTTTTGAAACATTTCATCCAGCCATCATCCGGCAACTCTACCGAATAATTACAACTTCCAAAAAAAACCACTGCAGGGCGATCATTTGTGGCGACATGGGTTCTGATGCCCTTGCTCTTCCATTTCTGCTAGGCTGCGGACTAAGAAAATTCAGCGTGGTTATCTCGGATATCCCAACCATGAAATCGCTCGTCTCGCACTACACCATTGCTGAAACCGAAGAGCTTGCGCAAGAGTGCCTCCGGCTTGACACCTCTGCCGCTATCAGAGAGTGCCTCGAAAAATTCCAGGCGGCGCATTGATAGCGATCAGATCACGGGCGCAGATCCTCAATCTTTGAGTTTTTTCGCAGAGATGCAAAATACTCTGCAAAAAGCTGCTCCTGTTTTGCCCGAAGCAGTTGTTGAGCAATACCTGCTTTTTCTCCTCCTGCATTCAGTCCGGGAGGCAGGAATTTTCCCTTGGGTAACACAAGGGCATATCCATCATTGGTTTTAACAGGAACCGAAAGTTTACCAGGAACCAGCCCTGAAATGGCCTCCACAAGAGCACGATCAACTCCGTAACCAGGTATCAACCCGTCACTCCAGCGAATACTATCAGAAGAGACAACCTGCGCACCGACAGCCGATGCAATCTTTTCAAGCGTTACCCCTGGACCCTTTGCCATTCCAGTCAGTTTTTTCACCAGGAACTCACCCCTCTTCTCACGAACAAGCTCAGCCGTAATCAGTGACCTTAACTCCTGATCAAGCAGACGATATCCTGTATCATTTTTACTGGTCAAACGCATGACAGAGAACCCTTTCCCGGTTTCAAGCACCTCTGAAAGATCTCCTTCAGCCGCTTTGAATGCGTAGGTGGCAATTTTATCACTGTAACCCATCGCACCAACAGGGGTACGTCTTCCAAACTCCCCGGTTTTCTCGATGTGCATCTTTTCAGTGACAGTGCTTTTATCAAAACCTTTCTCTTTGGCGCTAAGCTGAAAAGCCATAGCACGACGCCGTTCACTGTCCACTGTTTCCGATGAAGGCCTGATCATTCGCACCACTTCTGAACAGAGCAGTGCGCTCTGGTCAAAACCAGTCACCTTGATAATGTGCAGACCGAACTGAGTCTGCACCGGCCCAACAATTGCCCCGGGACGTGCGCTGAAAACAGCCGCAGAAAATGCCGGTACCATCCGCTCTTTACTGAACCACCCGACATCTCCTCCATTGACAGCACTGCCAGGATCAGCAGAATATTTTTTTGCCAGCTCTTCAAAAGAGACTCCAGACTGTAGCTGCTTGTAAATAAGCATCGAAAGTTGTCGCACCTTTTGAATGTCATCCCTGTTGGCAGGGTTGAAACGAAGAAGAATATGTGATGCACGGGCAACAGGTTGAGGCAAAGTGGCAAGCTGTTTAACCTTCAGCAATCTGTACTCACCACGATCCGCAATTGGACCAACAACGGCACCAGGCTTGAGATTATTTGGCGTAAAAAGAGCAGCTCCTGCAATCGGCGAAAAATCCGCCCGACTGTAGGTGACATTGACTCCCGTCGGACGATCACTTTGCTTTTGAACAAAATCGACATCGTTCACCGAGCTGGAAAACTCTCCCCGAATCGCTTCAAGTTCGGTACGAACAGCAAGACTATCTTTTGACGATGGTATCAATGGGAAAAAAACATAATCAGCTTTTCGGGATGGAACCTGCCTGAAAAGCTCTTTATGCTCGTCATAATATTTTTTTATCTCATCATCCTTAACAGGAAACTTTGCATCAACCCCAGCGAAGCTGAGTGGCACTGGAACAAAAGAGGCAGAAAAACGTGAATACTGCCTGCTCACAATATCACCCAGCTCAGGCTCCGTAACGTGAGCCAGAGTCTGAAGAGAACGGATAAGCTTGTTGACCTTCAACTCCTGCCGAACCATCTTCTCAAGCTGCAACCACAGCTCCTTGTTGCGAGTGTCGCGGCGGGCATTCTCCAACTTCTTGCGATCAATCACACCGGTCGCAGGATCCGAGAAATTCTGGCGAATCACAGAGGGCGGATTTGGACTTTCAAATGCTTCAACCACCTCCTGATCCTGAAGCGTAATTCCAAATTTTTCAAACTGCTGTTCAAGCAAGGTTTGATCAACAACCGTATTCCAGGCCTGTTCACGAAGGCCAAGTTCAGCTTCAGAGGTCACTTCAGCAGCAGGATTGCCTCGTCTGAAATTTTCAGTAACCGCCTTATACACATCATCATACTGACTGTTGGTGATAGATTTGCCATTGACCTTCCCCGCCAGATTGGCCTTGCCGGTAAATCCGGTAAAATTCATACCCCACTCAAAAACAATAAGCGCAAGAAATGCTCCCAAAAGCGTATACAGTATGATATGAGTCTTATTCCTCAAGCTCGACATGACAGCCATAAATCAATCCCTTCTGTTCATTAACAATAGATAATTATTAAAATGCCTGCAACCGCGACCTGGCAGGTATGATGAAAATCACAAATACAGTGGCAGAAAAATACCACTCTGATCATATATTTTACCATGTTCAGAGGGAAATTTATGCCTTCACCTGAGTGGCTAATATTGCATCAAAAACAACAAAAAACAATGGCCGGTTCACAGTTTACTCTTTTTGGCAAAAATCACCGCATCGGTTCATATATCCTCGTCATCCACCTTGCCGTTCCGGTACGACTTGCATTTGGAAAGTTTCAGCATGGAGCATTGTTCACCTTACCAGAAGGGGACTATCTCTACACAGGCTCAGCGCTGGGAAACGGGGTATCAGGTTCTCCGCTTGCCCGAAGAGTTCTCCGCCACACAACTCGATCAAACTCTCAGCCAAACCACCAAATCAGGGAGTCATTGTTCACTTGTCTCTTTGAAAGCCACCTGACAGAGGAGAGATATATAACCCCATCCACCAAAAAACTTCGATGGCATATCGATTATCTGCTTGAGCTTCCTGAGGCTGAAATAAGTCATATCGTCCTGATTCGCAGCCCCCTGAGAATAGAGCAAAAACTGGCAGAACTGCTTGAACAACTGAAAGAAACTTCCGTGATAGCCCCGCGTCTCGGTGCTCAGGATAGCAGAAACAGCACACACATCCTCAAAATTACCAACGTGAAACAGATGTTGAAAATTCTTGACCTCGCCATACCAGAGATGATAAAAAGTGAACCATCACTTTGACTCTCTGCCAAGCAGCGCGGCCACAAACTCCGCCCTGTCAAACAACTGAAGGTCATCGATTTTTTCTCCAACCCCTATATACTTGACCGGCAACTTCAGCTCACGCGAAATAGAGAGAACAATTCCCCCTTTGGAGGTTCCATCAAGCTTTGTCACCACAAGCCCTGTCACATGAACAAACTTTGTAAACTCCCTCGCCTGCTGCACGGCATTCTGGCCGGTTGTGCCATCGAGCACCAGCAGCACCTCATGCGGAGCTTCAGGAATTCTCTTCTTTGCCACCCGCATTATCTTTGCAAGCTCCTCCATCAAGTGGCTTTTGTTATGGAGTCGCCCGGCGGTATCAACAAGCACCACATCGGCATTCCTGGAAACTGCGGCACTGACGGCATCATACACAACCGACGCAGGATCAGAACCCTGGGCCTGACCGATCATGGGAACACCTGCCCTGTCGGCCCATATCTGAAGCTGCTCATAAGCCGCGGCCCTGAAGGTATCCGCAGCGGCAATAATCACCTTTTTACCGGCCTTATCGTAATTATGGGCCAGCTTGGCGACGCTGGTGGTCTTGCCGGCACCATTCACGCCGACAATCAAAATGACGTAGGGTTTCGCAGGAAGAGAAGCCTCAAAGTCCAGAGGATGCTCCTCCCCCGTCTCCTCAAGCATCTGCTGAATCTCATCCATCAACATCTTGTTCAGCTCACCTTCAGAGTGGTAGGTCTCCTTTTTAGCCCTTTCAGTGATGGCATCAACAATCCCGAGCGTGGTCTCGACCCCGACATCTGCTCCAACAAGAATCGTCTCAAGCTCCTCAAGGAACTCGTCATCGATCTCTGTTTTGCCTTTTGTAATAACAGAAAGCTTTTCACGAAGGGTATCCCGGGTTTTTTCGAGCCCCTCTTTAAGCTTTGTAAATTTGAACTTGTCAAAAAAACCCATAAAAAGCAGATATTGTCACTGTTATCAAGAAGAGTTGCACCTCATCAGTGCTCCTGCAACAAAATCGCCAGATAGTATAATCTGGTATGAAACGCAATTTACTCAAAAATATGCCATTTAAAGCTATCACTGAAATTGGAGAATTTGGTCTGATTGATAAAATCGCCACTCTTGTTGCACCAACCCTGACGGCTCTCCCTGAGCTGCTGACCGGAATCGGTGACGACTGCGCCGTTTACCGCCCGTCAGCAGAACTGCTGCAGGTATCGACCACGGATATTCTGGCCGAGCAGGTTCACTTCGATCTCTTGACTACCCCGCTCAAACACCTCGGAAGCAAGGCTATCAGTGTGAATGTCTCGGATATCTGCGCCATGAATGGCCTGCCCCGTTATGCCCTGATCTCACTTGCAGTGCCAGCATCATTCCCGATTACCATGATCGAGGAGCTTTACGCCGGAATAAGTGATGCTGCACAAAAATATGGCCTTGCCATTGCCGGAGGGGATACCTCCTCTTCCCGATCTGGCCTGGTCATTTCCGTCACCATGGTTGGAGAGGTATCTCCTGAGCAAGTAACACACAGAAGCGGTGCCAAACCAGGCGATTTGATCTGCGTTACCGGAACTCTTGGAGGCGCTGCGGCTGGACTGAAACTCCTTATGCGCGAAAAAGAGATCATGCTGAACCATCTTGAAAACAATGAGCCCTATACCAAAAGCGCAATCGGAGAGCTGCAAGAGTACCGGGAAGCCATCCAGGCGCAATTGCTTCCCATTGCTCGCATTGATATTGTCAGGCTCTTTCATGAACAGAATATTCACCCCACGTCGATGATCGACATCTCCGATGGACTCAGCTCTGACCTTCAGCATCTCTGCCGTCACTCAAAGACAGGGGCTCTTCTTCATGAAACGCTGTTGCCAATCCATGAAAACACGCGGCGAATTGCAGATGAACTGCAGGATGATGCCCTCACCTGGGCTCTCGCCGGAGGTGAAGATTATCAGTTGCTCTTAACGCTATCGAAAGAGAGATATCAGACAATTGCTGGCAACAGAGCGATTTCAGTCATAGGGGAGATGACTGCCCCGGAGCTTGGCATTACTCTTGAAGACGCATTCGGAATGAGTATTCCGCTGGAGTCGATCAGGGGGTTCGACCATTTCAGCTCATAAACTCCAGTTGTACAGTGGGAGAAGGGAGAAGCAGGAACCATTTATTTTTTTGGGAAACAGAGCGAAGATAGTAAATTGCTGCTCCTGTAAAGCACGACAAAAAGCCGAAGTGGCGGAACTGGTAGACGCCCGGGACTTAAAATCCCGTGTTCAGCAATGGACGTACGGGTTCGATTCCCGTCTTCGGCACTCATGGACAGGTATAATTTTATCGCATGAACACGCACTCTTCTGAAGTCTAT
>CAIOLC010000123.1 GCA_903859055.1 uncultured Chlorobiaceae bacterium
GCTGCTGCTAAGGCTCTTGGGCTACTGGGTGATACTCGTGCTGTTGAACCACTGATCAAAGCTCTCGGTGATGGTAACTCTGCTGCTGCTGAGGCTCTTGGACAACTGGGTGATACTCGTGCTGTTGAAGCGCTGATCAACGTGCTGAATTATAATAGCTATTATGTTCGTAAAGTCGCTGCTGCTGCAATTATATCTCTTACAAAGGGCAAACTAAATTTTTTGACCTCTGAAATAAAAGAAAAAATTCAAACTCCACATACCGATGAACATACCGATCATACCGATCATGGCGATGTTGCACATACCGACGAAATCTATCGTTCTCATGATGATGCCGAGATTGACCATGGATATCATTATGATCAACACTATCACAGAGATGAACACGATTCTAATTTTATTACCACAAATACCCATTATGATTTTGGCATTGGTTTATCTCTTTCGGATTTTTAGCTGTACAGGTACTATAAGCATCCATCAGAACGTAATATAAAATCACAGTAACGCTATTCAGACATTGGGACATTATACCCCGCACTTCATGCTTCTTCCATCTCTGGCCTGTCCAGCCAGTTGCATCTATTGTTTTGGGCCGCATAGTGGCTCAGGCATGGATTTCTCACGGATTGGTGATACTCTTGATTTCATGGAGACTGTGCTATCTAAGACCGGACAGAAAAAGGCTAAAGTCACCCTGCACGGCGGTGAACCACTTGCTGCTGGTTACCCCGTCATTGAAGCACTTATAGAAGGGCTGCTTCAGCGTTTCGGTACTAATGGATACTCCGTAAACCTGCAAAGTAATCTCTGGCTCCTTGATAGCAAATATTGTGAGCTGTTCAAAAAACATAACGTCGAGATTGGCACAAGCCTTGACGGCCCTGAAGAGCTAAATGACCGTCAACGCGGAGAAGGGTATTTCAATAAAACCATGGCAGGGATACAACTTGCCCGTTCATACGGTCTGAATGTTGGGTGCATTGCAACCTTTACCCCACAAACTGCGCATAGATGGCGCGAGATTTTCGATTTTTTTCTTGAAATGGGCCTTCATTTTTCCATTCACCCATCAATTCCATCTCTCGACAACTCTTCCGGCCTTGAACTCTCTCCTGACCGTTATGGTGCGCTTCTCTGCGATATGCTGGACTACTACCTGATCAATCGCCAGAAAATAAAAATATCTTCGCTCGATCAGCTCTGTCAGGCAGTTGCGTCAGGTTCTGGAAGGGTCTGTACCTTTCAAGATTGTTTTGGCATGTTTCTGGTTATTGACCCTCTTGGAGATATCTACTCTTGCCAACGATTCGCCGGAAGGCCAGAATACCGGCTCGGTTCCATTGACGACAAACCATCTTTGCGTCAATTGTCCGAGAGCGCTGCTGCACAGATTTTTTCCCGGCATGAGGCAACGATAAGCGAAACCTGCCGTGACTGCAACCATTACGCATATTGTAAAGGGGGATGCCCCTACAATACTTGGACTGGTAGTGGTGATGCAATGGCGCCTGATCCCTACTGTGAAGCATACCGTACTGTATTTGACCATATCAGGCAGAGGCTTGACGAAGAGATGGCATCCGAAGAAAACATAGAGGCGATTGCCATGAAGGGATTGGCTAAAGATGGACATCCGCTGATGCGAATCGGGCCGCTTACTGAACTTACCCGAGAGCATTCTCACCCTTTCCAGACAGCACGCACAGCCAAGGCGATTGTTGCCGCAGTAGAGCTTGCTCGTCATGGCGACGTACCTGCTGCCGCGATCCGGCTGCACAGCATGGGAATTAGCCGGACACGAGAGAGTGGCGAAGCATCACTCAGGGGCCTGATTGAACGAATGAACGTCTCTGCGACCCTGAACAATCTGTATCTGCACCTCACTTTTGATTGCCAGCTTCACTGCACCCACTGCTACGCTCATGCCGGAGAGAGTATTGACGGCGAACAACAGGAAATGAGCATTGCGGCTATGGAGCGTTTGATACTGGAGGCTGTAAGAGGTAATTTCCGGCAAATTGTCATATCCGGAGGAGAGCCACTTCTTCATACCCAAAGGAAAGAGATGCTTCTCATGCTGGCATCTCTGCGCAGGCAAATTTCTCCGCTCAAGCTGGCTCTGCGATCAAATTTTTCAATGGTCATTGAATGCAGCGGATATCGCACTTATTGCGAATGCTTTCGATCAGGTGAGTGTGAGTGTTGACGGCGGGGAGAAAGAGCATGACCTGCGTCGCGGGGCAGGTTCATACAGCAAACTTCTGGTGAACCTTGATGCTTATGCGAAGTATTGCAATGACAATCGACGGAAATCCGGTTCTCTCACCTTGGCGGAACTCTCCCTTGCTGCCGTACTTCGTGCTGCTGATATCAAATCGGACACAGGCAGAGAGGTTCGGGCGCTTGCATCCCGTCTTGGAGTCAACCGCACCCGTTTCAGGCCTATTCTACCACTCGGCAGAGCCCGGGAGTGGAATGAGCCACCGACATCCGAAGCTTTGGGTTGCCACCTTGACCCACTTGAGATGATTGAAAATGGTTTTCAGCCGGTCAGTTCCTGCGGCCTTGGCCAAAACCTCTATGTTGAGCCATCAGGCGAATCATTTCCCTGCTATGCCTATCACCAACCCCACTCATATCTGGGAAATGTTATCTCGGATGGCTTGAACTCGGTGATCCACAGTGCTGCATTTACAGCGTTGCGGCATCATACTGTGGATACTAATCATAAATGCAGCTCTTGCCTGATGCGTTATCTCTGTGGTGGAGCGTGCAGGGCATGGGGCGGAGAGAGTGCCCAGTTTGATCTTGATGCGCCACCATCGGAATGCAATGGCCTTTGGGAGAGGTCTTCGAACCTTTACAGGGCGGCATTGAACTATCTTGGTCTGCAAGATGAAAGCCCGAAGAGTTCCGTGATGAATCCGAACCATTTGAGCATATTCTGACAGCATCCACCATTTTCAGTGGTTCCACAAACCGATAACTATATGCGAGAGGGGTTCTGCTGTGAATACAAAGCTCTGGATCTCTACTTTTCAACGCAGGTCGGACAGAAATATCAGTGTTTGCGGCAAAACGTTTTTTCTGTCATGACAAAGTCTGGCATTTTTCTTATAATCCTATGCCGACAGGAACAAAACAGAATTTTTTATGCCCTTGACTGCTCAAACCGCCAAAACAGAAAAACTTGACCTCCGCCTCTCCCGGCAGGCCAAGCAGGTGTTGCGCATCGCTGCAATTGCCGCACATCGCTCAGTAAGTGAATTTGTGCTTGAGAGTGCTCTGGCTCGTGCCGAAGAAACTCTGGCCGATCGCCGCTCGTTTAGCCTTGACAGCAACCAATGGACGGCATTTGTTGCAGCTCTTGATGCCCCGCCACGAGAGTTGCCGAGGCTCAAGAAGCTTTTTCAGGAAAAAAGTATTTTTGAGCAAGGGTAAAACCTTATGCCTACGCGCTTCTCCATTGAAAAACTGCGCAGTGATCATGCCGTTGACGGTTTTGATTGCGGCAACGAAGAGCTTAACCGGTTTCTTGTTCGCTATGCTCTTTCGAGTCAACTGGCTTCTTCATCGCAAACCTATATCGGGCTGGCAGATATCTCCATTGTCGGATTCTATACCCTTGTCGTCGGTCAGGTGAGTTACGAAGATTCCCCGCAACGCTTGACCAAGGGGCTCGCCCATCATTCGGTTCCAATCATGTTACTCGCTCGTTTGGCTGTGAGCAACAAGTGGCAAAAGCGCGGGATTGGTGCTGCTCTTTTGAAAGACGCAATGCGGCGAACCATTCAGGCTGCTGATATTGCAGGCATCCGGGCTTTCGCCGTCCATGCCAAAGATGAGGCCGCGCAGCAATTTTATACGCATTTTGATTTTATTCCTTCACCGACTGATCCGTATCATCTGTTCCTTTTACTCAAGGATCTTCGTCGGATTATTGAGGTTTAGCATCTCTACAAAAATATGTCCCGTTGCTCTCATCAACTATACCTGTATATTATAGCAATCTACCGCACAACATTAACAACATGCTTCTCATGAGCAGAGATCTCAAGCGAAAAGATGTAATAAAACGAGATGATAACGCAATTGAGGGAAATTCCGTTATCCAGTTATCACTCGAAGGCCAGCTTGCCTTTGCCAAGGCTTTGCTGAATCCTCCAGAGCCCAATGCCGCATTGCGACGGGCATTCGAAAATCACGCTGCATATTTTGGTACACGTTCATGCACCCAAAATCGAATTTCAGTGTTGAGAATTCGGCTATGAACCACAAATAATTTTTACGCCACAAGAACTTATGGAGGGCTAATTTTATGTGGCAAGACCCGATAGTAAAAGAAACTCGTGAGCTTCGAGAAGAATACGCGGAGAAGTTTAACCATGACCCCGAGTCTATCTTTGATGATATTCTTAAACGTCAGAGCCAACCTGATAAAAAGCTTGTCTCTCTACCACCACGATAACCCCAAGTTACACCCAAAGCCTGACATGACGCTTATGCGGGACGCGCTTTTTCATGGCGGTTTTGTTGAGAGGGACACTGCTCCTGTTGTTTTACTGGCTCTCGCCAATCAAGAATTATTGTATGCCCGATGCACTCCCTCTTTTTCGCAACTTCTTCCTTAGAATAAAGAAAGAATCCCCTATATTGTCTTTATCATGAAGAAAGAAACGATAAAGCAGATCATCAGAGACTTCCATGTCACTGCGCTGCCAGCCCTGAAAAGGCGCTCGTTGCAGGTGCCTCTGGATACTGGCAAGATCATTACCCTTGTGGGAGTGCGGCGCAGCGGCAAGACCTCTTTGCTGTTTAACGTCATCAGTGACCTCTTGCAAAAGGGAGTGCCGATAACCTCAATCCTCTATATCAACTTTGAAGATGAACGGCTTGAATTGAAAACAGAGGAGCTGGATCTCCTTTTTCAGGCTTACCAGGAGCTCTACCCTGACATGCTCCTTGAGGATTGCTCTTTTTTCTTCGATGAAATCCAGAATATTACGGGGTGGGACAAATTTGTGCGGCGGATCTATGACCGTGGCACGAAAAACATCTATATTACCGGTTCAAACGCCCGATTTCTGAGCAGCGATATCGCCAGCAGCTTGCGAGGGAGAACCATCAGTTATGAGGTGTTTCCCCTCTCTTTCAGTGAGTACCTGACCTTCAAGGGTGTTACGCCAGACCTGGACAGCACGCAATCCCTCGCACTCATCAATCACCATCTGGAGAACTATCTCAAGCATGGTGGTTTTCCGGAGGTGATCGGCTATGATGATGCGTTGCGTAACCGGGTGTTGCAGGAGTATTTCAATGTCATGATTTACCGTGACCTGGTTGAGCGGTACGAAATCAAAAACCTCCCTGCGCTAAAATTCTTTCTGAAGCGGATCATCTCATCGGCCACAAAGCAGCTTTCGGTCAACAATATCTATAACGAATTGAAGTCTTCCGGTTTCAAGATCGGCAAGAACCAGTTGTACGATTTCCTTGAGGCTGCCGTAAACATCTCCCTCGCGCAAATACTGAGGAAATATTCCAGCTCGCTTGTTGATCGGGAACTGGGTGTGAGAAAGCTCTATGTTATCGACATCGGCCTGTTGAATGCTCTCGACTTCAAATTTTCGGACGATACGGGCAAAGCTCTGGAGGAGGCTGTTTTTCTGGAACTCAAACGGCGGGAAAGGGAGATCTACTTTTTCAAGGATAAATCGGAATGTGATTTTATTGTCAAAACAGGGTTCGATGTGACGGAAGCTATTCAGGTTTCAGCAACCCTCAGCGATGCAAAAACGCGTCACCGGGAGCTTCGCGGCCTGACGGAGTGCTGTAACATGTTCGGATTGCGCCGTGGCCTGATTATCACACTCAGCGGATCGGAAGAGTTTGAGCATCATGGAATAGCCGTTACGGTCATGCCGCTCTGGCGGTGGCTGTTGCTCAAGTAAGTCGCTCGTATTGCTATAGGTAACGTTCCAGCCCGTCAGGAGCAAGGTCTTCACCTTCTGGCCAGCAGATACCGCCAATTGGATCAATACTAACCTGCCGAAAATACCTCTCCTGACGCAGGCACCAGTAGGCATCGCGACTCTGTATCAAAGGTCCAAGATTCAAGGTCAGCTCCTTGTTATTGGTGAGCCGGACTTTCAATCTTTGTCCTGAAAGTGGCATCACCTCCACAACCTGTACCCATGGTGTTTCAAGTAGTGAGTTCATTCCACGTTGCCATTAATTCCTCCTGGTTACTCAAAATAAAGCTTTTTATTTTTGTCAGTTGTGCTGCTGGCAACACGTTAGCTTGCACAGGAGATATTTTCTGCCATTATGTCGGTGTTGAGTGCTGTTTTTTTGCTGTTGCCAACATGGTTTTGTGATTCGGCATATAAGGTTGCCCAATTTCTGTTTCTGTATCGATCGCCAGTGAAGGAGCCATCAAGAGTTCAATTTCAAGGGCAGTTTCAAGTTTTGAAATTGTTTCGAGGGTCAGGTTTTCCCTCCCTTTGACAATTTTATTAACGTGCTGGGGTGACACACCAATTTTTTCAGCAAGCTCTTTCTGTGAAATATTTTTTGCGCGTAACGTCCGCAGAATTCGCAACGCGATGAACTGTGAATGTTTCAACCATCTCTCATTCTCTATTCTGTATTTCGCATCATCTAACCATCCCGAGCACTCTTTTGCAGTTATGGCTGCAAGTTTCTCTTCCAGAGTATCAACGGCCAATTTTTGTTATTATCCCTATGTGCGGAGGGTCAAAATCTGCTCGAAGACCTCTCGTCCTTTGGTTGCGGTCTGAGCTACTCCATTGAGAAAAAACCGCACCCAATGGATCAGGTCATTACTGACTCGCTCCTGCGTCAGGGCATCATAATAGCTGGAGCGGTTACGTTCAAAGAAATCCGATAGGTAGAGGGATGGTTTAACCAGCAGGCCCATACTGACCAGGTAAAGCAGAATCATCAGGCAAGCCGGGCAATGAGAATCACCATGTTTGAGTCGCAGATTCGATTGTTACGGCCATTGTCGCGCGCAACCAGTTGAACCGTTTCTTCAGCAAATCAAACTCTGGTCCGGATGTGATGAACTTCGCCTTGCCTTTGATCAAACAGCCTGCGCCCGGACCGTGGAGTCCCTTTACCTTGCTGCTTGCTAACGTAATGAGTACAATGGGGTTATACGCCACGTTTGTCTCTGTCTTGTTCATGTAACCGGCAGGTATCAACAAGCGGCCATCCTCGGACATTGCCAAATAGGCATTCCAGGTGTTAACCATATGAGGACCGTCTTCTCCTATGGTCGCAATGGCAACGACGCCATCCGCCTTCATCAGTTCTGGCAGTACTTCCGGTAACATTGTGCCTCTCGTTTTTTATGTGTTGATAATGTCTGAATTCAGCGCTGAGCGAAGCGAGACCGTTGCAATGCAGTGCTGGGCACCGGACACTCAGGCGTAGGGATAAATGGATGACCAGCGGCCATAAGTTCAGCTTCGGACTTTTTCAGATCAGCATAGATCGCCTGCAAGTCATAACCAAATTTGGCTGCGTGGGCATCACGGAATAGCAGTAACGGTCAAGCCGCTCTATCGCTGGTTGTTGTTCAAGTAAGCCGCTCTTATTGTTATAGGTAACGTTCCAACCCATCTGGCGCAAGGTCTTCACCTTCGGGCCAGCAGATGCCGCCAATTGGATCGATACTAACCTGCCGAAAATACCTCTCCTGACGCAGTCGCCAGTAGGCATCGCGACTTTGTATCAAAGGTTCAAGATTCAGGGTTAGTTCCTGGTCATCTGTTAATCTGACTTGTAATCTCAGTCCTGAAAGTGGTATCACTTCCACAACCTGAACCCATGGTGTATCAAGTAGTAAGCTCATTCCACGTTGTCATTAACTCCTCTTTGTTAGCCAAGATAAAGCTTTTTATTTTTGTCAGTTGTGCTGCTGGCAACACGTTAGCTTGCACAGGAGATATTTTCTGCCATTATGTCGGTGTTGAGTGCTGTTTTTTTGCTGTTGCCA
>CAIOLC010000124.1 GCA_903859055.1 uncultured Chlorobiaceae bacterium
GATCAACCAAATAATCCATTGCATGGATTAACTCTTGAAAAAATACTATGTGATCTTGTACATCACTATGGCTGGGATGAACTCTACAAAATGATAGAAATTCGTTGTTTTTATAATGATCCAAGTATTAAGTCCAGCTTGAAATTCTTGCGAAAAACAAATTGGGCCAGAGCGAAAATTGAAGATATGTATATCGACCTGATTGGTCAAGAAAAGAAAAAACTCTAAGGGTACCCGGTGATGTTGCAAGCGAACATGTCGTGCTTTGTCCCTGCGCTCTTGAGAAAGCCGACGAACCCTCAGTTATTGCTGCAGAAGTTTTTTCTCAGGAATACTCAATGAGTAACCGCTCTTACCACACTTGACTGGATATGCACGCTATCATCCGGGACTCCTGGCAACGGGGAAGAGTTTATGGAGATTCGGAAGCTACAACCGCAGCAATCTTATCAGCAAGAAAGTCGGCGAAAGCCTCCGAATCATTGATACAAGGCAAAAACCTGATCGTTTTGACAGAACTTGCAGCGGCCTCTTTCTGTGCATGCAGAATTGTCTCTGTTCCATCAGAAAAATAACCACAACTGAAAATATCGACATCTCCGATTCCCCTGGACGAGAGTGCTTTTAAGGACTCGGCAAGAGATGGCTTTGTCCAGGTTCCTCCCACATCATGGTTGAGGTATGCTATTTCGACAGCTTCATAACTGTTGCGAGGATCCATAAGGATAGCATGGCGAAGAGTACTGCCCATCTCTTGCATCTCTTTCAAGCCTGTATGAAACGTCGGTATATCACCTTTCGTATCCTTGACCAGAGTCCCATGAAATGTCAGAACTAAAGCCGATCCGTTGCCACTCTTTCCATGGGGGAACAGGTAATCGAGGTAAACTTTTCTGAGTTCAGCATCTTTCCAAAAACCGTGTACCACGACTGGGCATCGCCGACCGTTAACAGGGGCACATTGGGAGGAGAGCTGCAGCAGGTTTCCTGAAGTGAGCCGATTATCAATGGGAGACATGGAGACCAGGAGCTGAAGGTCGTGACTGCTCGTCTGTGCGACGATATCCTTGACAAATGGTGGTGTTGTGTGGAAAGCCGAATAGACCTCAATGTTGGTTTGGTGAGGTATCATCACCCTGTTGAGCTTCTCCTGGAGTAGCGAGGCCTGTTGTCTGGTGATCCTGTTCTGCGGTGAACGGTATTGTTGTGCACGAAACGTCACTCTGTTTTTCACTCCACCAACCAGCGATGCCACGAGCTGCAATGGACGGGGCAGCTTCATCACCTCAGCAGCATGGGCGAGGGTGTGGCGGATCATGGAGAAATTCTCAAAAAAACTGTCTGTTTCAGCTTCTCCATGGGCAACCAGTATAACGGCTATTCTTTTCATCATGACGAGAGCATTGATATTCATTGACAGTCGTGTCCGGTTTACATAATGAGTGACAACAAATTAACTTAAAAATCGCAAAAGAGATGAGCCCCCTCCGCTTCACTGCCGGTATGAGTCACAAAGAGCTTGCACGCCAGGCAGATATGTCAAAAGCTGCGATTTCCCGTTTTGAATCAGTGACGTGCTGAAACTTCAGTCTGGCTTTTCGCTGTTACCGCTCTTTCCCCCCCACAATCTCCATCAGCTTCCCAAAATCATTCACAATATCATACTTGACCTTATCCCGTTCAATCCTCTGATTGATCTCCTCAAAAAATTTCCGGGCGCATTCGATTTTCGGAGTCTCAATGGCTCGCAGCTCCATACTCGATATAGAGCCCCTGGTTTCAGCCACACAGTAGATGTGCTTGACCGTCCCGTCCTTGAATACAGTTGCTGACCAGATCCGTGGAGTCAAACTCAACACGGTAGATTGAACCTGATCGGTTCTTCAAAAGAGAGCAGCAGTTCCTTTTTTTTAAGGATAAGGTCATAGGCATCCACATCATCGGAGATGGCTGTTTTCGTGCCGCTCTCCTCATCTTTCACCGGATTCACCAGCCGCTTTTTTTGTCGATCGAAAAATATCCCTCATGCACCTTCCACGGCACATCTCGTTCCAGATATTTTCGGTAGGGCACATTATCCAAAGCCAGTTCGCCGAGATACTCCGCCTTGAGCTGCTTGTACTCCTCCTCGAAAATGCGGGCATACTTGCTTTCTTGATATTCATTTTCGGGCAATGGGAAAGAATCTTGTTGGTGGAGTATCGCAACTGATTTAAAATAAAGAAACTATCCATTTTTTATTTGGTATAAATCAAATTATGATAAGATAATATTGAAGGCATAAAAATTAACAGTCTGGATACTACGAACACGACACTTATTATCTCAGAGTATTGCTTGTAGATGCTCCATGAGCTGTTATTCGCCTCAGTTCCCTATATTCGGAAAACAGCAGGCATTCGTTCATCACTGATCCCCCCATGAACCTCACCACCCTCAAAAAGCTCGAATTCGACAAAGTCGCTCACTACGCTGCCCGGCTCTGCCTCTCAGCGATGGGGCGCGACCAGCTTCTTGCAGCCACCCCGCAACGGGATCGGCAGACGCTTGTCACCGAGCTTGAGCGGCTGCTTGAGTTGCGTAATCTGCTTCAGGAGGGGATGGTGCTTCCGTTTTCTTATCTGCCGGACACCCGTCCGCTGCTGAAAAAGCTGGAGCTGTTGGGGAGCTATCTGGAGACGGAGGAGTTGCAGGATATCTATCATCTTCTCTTTTCATCGGTGCAGTTGCGGAAGTTCATGGCGCTGAACCGCGAGGTCTATCCGCTGCTCAATGAGTTTACCCGGCAGCTCTGGCTTGAGAGTGCTCTTCAGGCGGGGATTCGCCGGATTATTGATGAGCAGGGGAGGGTGCGCGATTCGGCGAGTGATGCGCTTCTGATGATTCGCGGGGAGTTGCTGAGCAGTCGTGAACTGATTCGCCGGAGAATGGAGCGGTTGCTTCGTCGTTCCCAGGAGAGTGGCTGGCTGATGGAGGAGAGGGTGGCCGTCAAGAATGGCCGTCTCACGCTTGGGCTGAAGGTGGAGTACAAGTACAAGATTGCCGGGTATATCCAGGATTACTCCGGTTCGGGGCAGACGGTTTTTATTGAGCCCGCTGAAACGTTGGAGATCAGTAACCGGATTCAGGATCTGGAGATCAGCGAGCGGCGGGAGATTGAGCGCATTTTGAAGGCGATGACGGAGGAGATTCGGCAGGAGCACCACAACCTCCAGTACAATGAAACTCTGCTGGCGGCCTTTGATGCCCTCTATGGACGGGCGCGGTTTGCGGTTGAAACCCATGCGGTGCTGCCCTCCATTACTGAAGGGCAGGCACTTCGTATTGTGAAGGGGTACCATCCCTGGCTGCTGATTTCGCATCGTCAAAAGGAGGTGCAGCCTCTCGACCTGATTCTGGATGAGAAGGATCGGGTGCTGGTGATCTCGGGCCCCAACGCCGGCGGAAAGTCGGTGGCGATGAAGAGCGCCGGGTTGCTCTGCTGTATGCTGGTTCATGGCTATCTGCTTCCTTGCAGCGAGAGTTCGGTCTTCCCCCTTTTCCGCGATATTTTTATCGAAATTGGCGATGACCAGTCTATCGAGAATGACCTCTCCACCTTCAGCTCCCATCTTGGCGCAATAAAGACAATTCTTGATGGCGCAGGCAGTCGCGATCTGGTGCTGATTGACGAACTCTGTGCCGGTACGGATGTGGAGGAGGGGGGAGCCATTGCCCGCGCGGTGATTGAGGAGCTGCTCAGTCGCTCCACCAAGACCATTGTCACCACCCACCTTGGCGAGTTGAAGGCCTATGCCCATGAACGGGAGGGTGTGGTGAACGGCGCGATGGAGTTTGACCGGGCGGAGCTTCAGCCCACCTTCAGGTTTGTCAAGGGGCTGCCCGGTAACAGTTTTGCCTTTGCCATGATGAAGCGGATGGGTTTTCCGGGTAAAATGGTGGAGCGGGCATCCTCCTTTATGCTGCACGAGCGAATCGGGCTCGACCGGATGCTTGATGACCTCAGCCGCATGTTTGAGGAGAACCGTATTGTGAAGCAGCAGCTTGAGGTGGAGAGGGCGGAGAGTGAGAAAAGAACGCTCTCTTTGCAACAGGCGGAGACAGCTTTTGAGCAGAAGCGTCGGGCGCACAAGCTCGGTGCATCTCGGGAGCTTCAGAGGGAGCTGGAGCAGGCCCGACAGGAGATTCGCGAAATTCTGCAGGAGGTTAAAGCGGCCCCGAGCGACGATAAAAAGGTGCACGAGGCACGGAAAAAACTCGGCATCAAAATACAGCAGACAGAAAAGAGCGAGTCGCTGTTGCGGGCCAGAGCTGAAGCTGCGGCCAAAGTTGATCGTACTATCCGCGCAGGCGACCTTGTCTCAATTGTTGATACTAATACCTCCGGTGAGGTTGAGAGCATCCATGGTGAGAGTGTGGTGGTGCTCTGTGGTAATTTCAGGCTCACCACGGCGCTGAAAAACCTTGAAAAGTCATCGAAAACGCAGGCAAAAAAGAGTTTGCGGCAGCCTGAACCGCGTCAACAGAAAAGCTCCTGGTCGGCCATGACGACAGGGATTGAGTCAACTAAAATCGATGTGCGGGGTTTGACCGCTGATGAGGCAAGGCTGAAAATCGAGAGATTTCTTGACACCATGCGCCTGAACCGCATTCATGCAGCGATGATTCTGCATGGCAAGGGTACCGGCTCGCTCCGCAAAAGAACGGCGGAGTGTTTGCAGCAGCATCCGGCGGTCACGAGCTTTCGGCTTGGCGAGTGGGGTGAAGGTGGTGATGGCGTTACCTTTGTCGAGCTGGAGTAAGTGGAGTAAGTGCGCATTTTTCGGCAGGGCATAGTCTGGAAGTGAGCTGGCAGCAGCACTTTCGAGAATCTCTTTTCAGCGATTGAAAAAGCGCTTTCAAAACTGTATCTTGCAACGAAGAGCGAAGTCACGATTGCGGAGCGTTACAATTATAAAGAGCAGCAGGTTTTGAAAGAGGAGTACCAGACATATCTGACGATACCCAATCAGTTGACCGCTTTGCGGATTCTTCTGGTGCCGGTTTTTGTGGCGTTACTGCTGCAGTCTGATCCTTGGTTCAAACTTTTTGGAGTGATTGTCTTTATCGTCGCCTCCCTTACTGACATCTATGATGGGTATCATGCCAGGAAATATGGCGTTGAGACTCGTCTGGGTGCTTTTCTGGATCCACTTGCCGACAAATTACTCATTACTGCGGCCTTCCTGCTCTATGTCTGGATGGGCTATCTGGCACTCTGGATGGTGATTCTGGTTGTGATTCGCGATGTTGTAGTGACGGCACTGCGGGTTTATGCTGAATATAAAAACAGGCCGGTGGTGACCAGCGTTGAGGCGAAGTATAAAACCCTTGCGCAAAATATTCTGGTTTATCTGATCATGGCGCTGATTCTGATGAAGGAGTCAGCTTTTTTCGGCCCCGGGATGTCGGTAACGGTGAACCAGTTTCTTCTCTCCGACTCGCTCTACTATATCATGCTGGTGGTGACTCTCTTTACGGTCTATACCGGAGTCTCTTATCTGGTCAGCAACTGGAGTGCCTACTTTCAGAAGTCGCTTGAGGGTCGCTGAGGTTTTCATGCGACTTGCAGCAAAAATTCTCTCCACCTGCCTTGGCCTTGGTTATTTTCCAGTGGCACCCGGGACGGCAACAAGTGTTGTGGCAGTACTCTGCTACTTTTTTATCCCGATACTTCACGACCCGTTGCTTCTGCTCTCTCTCGTCCTGCTCTCCACCGCTGTCGGTGTCTGGTCGGGAACGCTGATGGAGGCGGAGTTTGGAGAGGACCCATCGATTGTCACGATTGATGAACTTGCCGGTCAGTGGCTGGCGCTCGCGTTTCTGCCCGTTGGGTGGTTACCAGCCCTGCTCTCACTTGTCTTTTTCCGTTATTTCGATATAGCAAAACCGGGGCCTGTTGATGCTCTCCAGCGATTCCCCGGTGGCTGGGGCATCATGGCTGACGATCTGCTTGCTGGTCTGTTTGCCAATTTTTCAGTGCAGGCGTTGCTTGGGATGCTTACCTTTTTTCACCTCTGGCCATTCTTGTAAAACCGTTTGATGTTTTCTGCCATTGTTGGAGTGTCGAAGCCGATCTCTTTGTAGAGGTCGTTGATATCTCCATGGGTTATAAAGGTGTCGGGAAGTGCCACTTTCAGTACGGGACGGTGCTGCTTCGTGGCATTGAGGTGGTCGATCACTGTGCTGCCGAGCCCGCCAATTGAGCTGTTCTCCTCAATCACGGCAAAATGTGTTGAGCGGGATGCCAGCTTATCAATTACTTCGGTGTCGAGTGGTTTGAGGAATCTCATGTTGACGACGGTGGCGTTGATGCCCTCTTTTTCCAGGAGAGAGGCAACTTCAACTGCTTTTACCACCATATTTCCGATCGCAAGAAGCGTCAGACCATCGCCTTGACGGATAATTTCCGCTTTTCCGATTGGAAGCGATGTGAATTTTTTTTTGAGGGGGATGCCGTTGCCGTTGCCTCTGGGATAACGGATGGCAACTGGTCCGTTGATGTCATAAAGCGCCGTGTAGAGCATATCACGCAGCTCCTGCTCATCAGCCGGGGCCATGATGACAAGCCCCGGCACGCTGTTCAGGTAGGAGAGGTCGAAAGAGCCGTGGTGGGTCGGGCCATCCTCGCCCACAAGGCCAGCGCGGTCAACGGCAAAGACAACATGCAGCTTTTGCAATGCCACATCGTGGATGAGTTGGTCATAAGCTCGTTGGAGAAAGGTGGAGTAGACCCCAAAAACCGGCATGAACCCCTGTGTTGCCAGCCCTGCAGCAAAGGTGACGGCATGAGGTTCAGCAATACCGACATCATAAAAGCGGTGTGGAAGGGCGTTCTGAAAAAGGTCAAGCGAAGTGCCGCTTGGCATGGCAGCGGTGATGGCGGTAATCCTGATATCGTTCAGGGCAAGTTCCACCAGTGCTTTCCCAAAGACCTCCTGATATTTTGGAGGGAGAGAGCTATCGGTGGTTTTAAGATTTTTGCCGGTGGTGGTGTCGAATCCGCCGCTATGGGCGTGCCATTTGCTCTGGTTCTCTTCGGCTGGCTTGAACCCTTTGCCTTTTGTGGTGATCACATGCAGCAGTTTAGGGTGGGGAAGTGCCTGCATCTCCTTGAGAGCCTTGACGAGCTGCTCCAAGTTGTGGCCATCAATCGGGCCGAAATATCTCAGCCCCAGCGCCTCAAAAAATGCTCCCGGAGTTAATGCTGCCTTGAACCCATCCTCAAGCTTTCGCACCGCTTTTTTTGCCTTTTCCCCAAGCTCATTGTTGATCAGCGAGATCGATTGCCAGAGCAGTGTGCGGACCTTGTTGTAGCTCTTGCTGAGAGTCATGTTGATCAGATGGGTTCTGAGTCCTCCGGTACTTGGGGAGATGGCCATCTGGTTGTCGTTGAGAATCACCAGAACATCACTTTTCAGATCTCCGAGGTGGTTCATCGCTTCAAACGCCATCCCCCCGGTCATGCTGCCATCTCCGATGACGGCGATAACCTTCTCATTCCTTCCAGCCAGCTTTACTCCGGCCGCAATTCCTGCTGCAGCGGATATAGAGGTTGATGCGTGGCCCACTCCAAAGGCATCATGGGGGCTCTCCGATCTCTTTGGGAAGCCGGCAAGTCCATTGAACTGCCGGTTGCTCTGCATCTGCTCTTTTCTGCCAGTCAGGATTTTATGCACGTAGGCCTGGTGCCCGACATCCCATATAATTTTGTCGAGGGGAGTGCTGTAGACATGATGCAGCGCCACAGTCAGCTCAACGACACCAAGGGTTGAGGCAAAATGGCCACCATTGACTGAAACAAGATCGATGACCTCACTGCGGCATTCATCTGCCACACTCTGAAGCTCAGCAAGAGTGAGCCTTTTGAGATCATCAGGTGAATGGATTCTTGAAAGGAGTGTTGTCTGTTGAGTAATGGTAATAGGAATCGAATCTGGCATGGTATTTCAGTGCTTCAGGTTATTTTATTACTACAACTTTAACCATGCCTGAGCCTTCCCGGTTCCTCATACGCACAGTGGCCTATATGCCTGAAATCTGCAGGAGAATGTTTCTCTCCGCACGTGGGCCGTCAAGTTCAATGAAAAAGAGTGACTGCCACTGCCCAAGCAGCATTTTCCCTTCCGAAAAAGGGATGGTTTCCGAGCTGTTCATTAAGAGGCCAAGAAGGTGGGAGTGGGCGTTGTGGCGTCCATCAATCGGATTGAGGTTATGCAGGTAGTTGCCATCTTTTGGAGCAAGTCGTTTGAGAAAGGTCTCCATATCTTCAAGAAGATGCTCCTCTTTTTCATTGATATTGATAAACGCAGTGGTATGACGGCTTATCACGGTGATCTGCCCTCTGTCGAGCCCTGTCGCTGAGAGTACCGCCGTTACCTCGGCAGTAATATCGATGATGTCAATCGGCTTTGAGGTACGAGCACTTATCGTGTGTGTTATGATTTGCATGATCTGAATCTATCAAAAGAGCTTTCGAACGGCATGAGAACAGGGATTATGTTATTTTGTATCTGGCAGGAGTGTTCCGTTCGTTGTGAGGCAGGTTATGACTATTGCTTCATGAGGCGCAATATTCACCTTCATCACTCTTTCAGCATAATGAATACTTGTTTTACTTTTGTTTTCGGTGCTGAGTATCATGAGTTTCTTGATGTTATCGTGTTCAAGCGAAGGGTGCTGGAATTCGAGAGCTATGCCGGTTCCGCTGAAATTAGCCAGAACATAAGCATTTTCTTTGACTGTATAGCGGTGAAAGCCCAGACAGTGCGAGTTGTTTGGCGCATTCAGATTGAGCCATTCGACTCTTCCTTCCTGAAAGACCTCCCTCTCCTGCAGTAAAAAAAGTTTTTTGTAGAACTCTCCGAGCTTTATATCCCTGGGTTCACTAGCTTGCCTGAGAAGTTGTACCGGAATTTTTTTTCTGAAGCCGTCCATCTGATCCTGATGGATAAGGTGCATTCCGGGAGATGTCATCAGCACCAGTGCTGCGGCCTTGTTGTTCAGGCCAATTTTTTCGGCAGCTCTTGGCTCATCATGGTTTTCAAGAAACCGGCAAAGATGTTTCTGATAATCCCAATTACCAAGAAGATGACCGGTCAGTTTTTCAACATTGACAGAACCATTGCTGAGGTAGTCATAAAATGGTTTGTCGTAGGTAAAGTCAAACCCCTGTTGCTGAAGTTCCCACTCCTTGTTCCAGTAAGATTCGGCCAGAAAAAGAAAGTTGGGGTGGCGGAACTTTACTGCCGCGATAGCATTTCCCCAGAACTCCTCTTCCATCAAGCCGCCAAGGTTGCTCCATGTAGTATTGAAAACGCTTTTCAGAACAAGCATGGCTACATCGCACCTCACAGCATCGCAAAGTGAACTTATTTTGAAAAGATTATCAGTCATCATCCTGTGTGTCTCTTTTCTTGCGTAGTTAAGCTGCAGCGTGTCCGTCCAGGGATCAAAATAGGGGTCTTTTCCGTATGCCAAATATTTTCCTTTCATATACTCATAGCTGGCAGAGGGATCCTGGCACTGCTCCTCATGGGATATCGGAATAAAGTATTCGGGGTGTTCAGGAAGAAACGCATTGTCGAGAGCAAGATGGTTTGGCACACAGTCAAGCATGAGTTTTATGCCGAGTGACTGAAGTTTTTCACGGAAGGTGAGTAGCTCAGTCTCTCCTCCCAGCACTTCATTGACGGTATATGAAGATATAGAGTATGGAGATGATGCGATATCATCTGGAGTGACAGTCGGGATATGTTGCAGGAAGGAGGCGCGGAGACCCTGATGTGCTGTGGCAATGGCCTTGCTGTACTGGCTTGGTTTCCATACTCCCATAAGCCACACAATGTCAAATCCGCAGCTTGAGAAGAAGGTGAACTCCTCATCAGGGACGTTGCCAAGGGTTACCACGCGGTTATGCTCTACGCTCAGTTTCTGCAGCCAGATCCTGGTGTTGATTTCGTACACAAGAGGAAACATGGAATAAGGTGTCTTTCAGTTTCAAGGCAAAAATTTGAGGCTTAATATACTAACTCTGAAAGCCAAAAATGAACGGTAGAACTATCAAAATGATAATGATCTTTAGTGATGATGATTTGTTTCGGGGAGTTATTTGTAAAAAGGGTAAAGTTATACGAAATTCAGGATAAGATTTTTGCGCTATCCGGTCGAGAGGCAAGAGCAGGGGAGCGTTCTAACGGTAAACCAGGTAGCCAGAAAAGTATTGACGGATTTTTTGAACGATCTTAATGAGGTGCAGCGCAGTGCTGTGGTTGCCACTTCCGGTCCAGTGATGGTGCTTGCTGGTGCAGGCTCAGGCAAGACGAGGGTGATTACCTACCGTATTGCACACCTTATCAATAATGAAGGTGTAGCAGCAAACAATATTCTTGCGCTTACCTTTACCAACAAGGCAGCCGGTGAGATGCGTCATCGGGTTGACGCGCTGCTGCATCATGGCAGTTCGCGGGGATTATGGATAGGTACCTTTCATTCGATTTTTGCCCGTCTTCTCCGCAACTACATTAATCTGATAGGGTACGACCGGAACTTTTCGATTTTTGATACGGATGACAGTAAAAGCTTGATTCGTCAATCCATGACTGAACTGAATATCTCTGTTGAGTCGGTGCCGGTCAATACGGTGCAGGGGCTGATCAGCAGGGCAAAGAACAGTTTTATTTTGCCAGCCGAATTTCATCGTAATGCCAGCGACTATAACCAGCAGAAGGCATCCCAGATTTATGAACTGTATACCAGGAAGCTGAAAGAGAACAACGCTCTTGATTTTGATGATCTTCTGATCAAGCCGCTTGAGCTTTTCAATGCGCAGCCAGAGGTTTTGAGTGAACTACAGGAGGCTTTTCGTTACATCATGATTGATGAGTACCAGGATACCAATCGAGCGCAGTACCTTGTTGCCAAAATGCTTGGAGCCCGGCATCGCAATATTTTTGTGGTGGGTGATGATGCCCAGTCGATCTACTCGTGGCGCGGTGCTGATATCTCCAATATTCTCAATTTTCAGGATGACTACCACGAGGCATTGACCTTTAAACTGGTCGAAAATTATCGAAGTACAGGGAATATTCTCAAGGCCGCAAACAGCGTGATTGGCAGGAATCTGCGACAGATTAAAAAAGAGCTGATTTCACATCGTCACGCAGGAGAGCCGCTGACGCTGATTGAGGCTTATAACGAGCGGAATGAAGCTGAAAGGATTGGTGAGAAGATACTTTATCTCCGTAAGAGCCAGGGCTACGATTTCAAAAGTTTCGCTATCTTTTATCGCACCAATGCGCAGTCGCGGGTGGTCGAGGATATCATGCGCCAAAACAAGATCCCATACAAGTTGTTTGGAAGTGTCTCGTTCTACAAACGCAAGGAGATCAAGGATGCGGTCGCCTATCTTCGGTTTGTTCTTAATGAGCGCGATAGTGA
>CAIOLC010000125.1 GCA_903859055.1 uncultured Chlorobiaceae bacterium
AGCTTGCTGTCGGAGAGATGCCTGATCGGTCGTGACTTGAACATGGCGTTTTCAATCTTGAACATTCTTGAAGCTGCTGGATTGACAAGGACAATGTCACCAGAGGAGTTTGTGACAATAATTGCTTCACGAATACCCGAAAAAACAGCCTGATACCACTCTTCACTACGACGCATTTTGATGATCTCTTTACCCATTCGGTTCATTGCCAGTGCAAGCGTTCCAACCTCATCATGACGGTTGAGGAGGGGGGTGGCAACTGAAAAATCAGCTTCGACACCTTTTTTTTTAAAAGTTTCTGCAAGGCTGCGGAGTGGGCGAGCTATGATAAACGTTGCAAAAAAACCTGCGGCAAGTGAAAAAATGAGAGCAAGCAACAGTCCCGTTATGCTCTCTTGTTGAACAGCGCGTTCAAACTCCTCAATATCATACAGTGGTTTGCTGAATCGAAGGACTGCCCAGGGCTCAGGTGAGCCGACGGGTACTGCCATATAGAGTGAATACTCCTGCATGGTCTGGCTGAATCTGCTGTCTTCTCCATACCCTTTTTCCAGCGCGGCTTTTACCTCAGCTCTATCACGGTGGTTTTCAACCAGGGAGAGCTTCTCCTTCGGCACCGATGAGTCGGAGAGTACATGGCCATCAGCCGCAATCAGGGTAACCCGGATATCAAGTGTACGTCCGGTCTGTTTGACCCATGCCGTTGTATTTATTGTTGTTCTCCATTCTTGTGGTTGTTGTTCAAGAATCTGCTTGTTGAGCAGAAGATTCCGGTAAAACTCCTTTCTGGTTGTTGCAGAGACAATCTCTGTCAATCGATGGCTGATTGAAAAATAGCTGATGACAATTGCAGAAAAAATGAGCAATCCAGTAACAAGACCAAGGCGTAACGGAAGTTTCATCTGCATGGATGTGTTACCTTTGTAATTCTGTCAGCTCTTCCCAAAGATGAAGATAGGCTTTTGATGCAGGGGAGTTCGGATGAACGGCATTGATTGGTGCCCGGTAGATTCCCATTTTTTCAACCTCGGAGTTGTAGGGAATGGTCTGAGTCAGAAATCCTGGAGTATTGCGGAATTCATTGATGATATCGCGGTGCAGCTTTTTCTGTTTTTCAACCATTGAAAAAAATGGGTGGATTTTTGAGCTATTGAGCTTATTGGCTTCAAAAAAATCTTTTAACTGCATAAAAGTACGGATCGATAACGTCGTGGGAATCAATGGCACAAGTATAATATCGGATGCGGCAAAGAGACTTTCGGAGAGCAGCGTCAGGTTGGGAGGAGAGTCAAAAAAGAGAAATTGGTAGTCATTGCTCAGCTCTTCAATGTTTTTTTTGAGTTTTTTTTGAGGCTTTTTTTCTTCCGCCAGTTCAATATCAAGATTTCGGTACGAAAAGTCGGATGGAAGAAGGTCCAGATTCTCGAAATCTGTTGCCTTGATATTGCTGTAAATTTTTTTATTGCCTTTGAGAAATTTGTCGCTGTTGTACTTTTTTGAGGCAGAAATCCTGAAATAATAAGAGCTCGCACCCTGTGGATCAAGGTCGCAGAGTAACGTTGGCGGAGAGAACCTGGACGATAAGTAGGAGAGGTTAACAGCAGCAGCCGTTTTGCCGACACCTCCCTTGATACTGTAGAGTGCTATTGTTTTCATGGTGAGCAGCCGGTTAAAAGATCGTGAAAGAGTTGACTGGTCTCTTCGTGGTCAAAGGAAGCGAAGGTTTTGTGGAATTTGAGGCGAGCCTCTTCCTGTTTTTGAAACAGAGTTGCCATCAGCCCTCCTATTGATGCGGCAAGTAACTTGTCAGAAGCCATCGACTCCAGTTGTTCATGAAGAAAGCGAAGTTGAACCGCAAAATCAACAAAGGCACCGAGATTTTCCTGTAACTCTTTCAACTGTCGGATGACCGGAGTAATGGTCTCAGGTTGAAAAATTGAAGCAAAAAATTCCAGCAGATAACGGAGTTTCTTGCAATCTATCCGTAATGCATGAAGCTCGGTATCGGTTGTTTCCCGGCTGATTTGCCGTCCGTGGCGAATAACTTTTTTCCACGCCTTTTTGATGGATTCCGTGGCGACAATTTTTGTTGAGCGAGATCCTTGCAGGGTAAGTTCCGCATTTTGAAGTGATTGTTGATTCAAAAATGTCTCCCATTCGTTCAGTGATAATTGATAGTCGATGGATGAGAGATAACGGCAGAGTCGTTTGTAAAAATCTTTGCGTGATTCGGCAATATTTTCAAAAAAGGGTCTGAGAGATGGTTGCAGATACGGAGGCAGAGAGTTGAAATAGCTCTCCTCTCTGAGAAGATAGACATCCCTGTCGCGCAAGTCGTTTGTTTTTTTACCAAGTTCCCTGAAAAGGGTAAGAAAATATCTGCTCTCTTTTTCTAAAAAAATACCCATGAGCTGTTTCATGATTGAACGGGTGCGGCGTATGGCAACACGGTAATCATGCAAAAATTCCGAGTCAATATCTTTTTTGATACCGTTTTCATTCAGACGCATCACCGAGAGGGTGTGTTGAAGGAGTTGCAGGGCACTCTCGTGGATCGTTGCATCAGGGTTGAGCTTAAGCTGGATTTTTGCAGAGTAGCCCTTAATATTTTGCCTTGCTTCATGCATGATCAAAAGAAAGATCTCCCTGAAATCCATAAGGGATTCTGACCTTTTCTGGACGGATAGAAATTGCGATATTGGCGCTATCTCATCCTCATATCCCCTGAGTGGAGAGAGAGCAAAGAGATGCATGAATGGTTCCTGACTCTCGCTTCTCTGAAGGCAAAATGATTCTGCCGTCAGGATGGCGAGAGTTTTATCGTTGTCGTCGAGAATATGGTATGAATATATACGGGTATCGAGTGTACAAAGTTTTGAGAATGCCCTGATGTTGCTGCATGAATAAAGTTTTTCTTTCAGTGGAGAGGAGGGGAGAGAAGTCGCCAAAAAAGATGGGCAGTTTTTTTGAAATGGCACAGAGTGTGTTTCACGGCCAGTTATGAGGTCGACGAGAAAAAGAAAAGCCTGTTTTTTAACAATTGCAATTTTATTATCGAAAGCCTGCCATTCGAAAGTGTCATAAAATTCTTTTTGCTCTTTCGATACCTCAAGTGACTCAAGTTTCCAGCCGACAGGAAGTATTTGTTCAAGCAAAGTTTCAACTTCTGCGGCATTGCTCAATCTGAAGTATTCTGTTTTCGGTGTCGTGCGCATGGGGTTCCCCTGTTTAGATTGAACGCTTCAACAGTTCAATAATCTCCTCGGGGGAGCGAACAACTGCTTTGGCGCCACATTCAAGAAGTTCACTTTCCGGCCTGAATCCCCAAAGTACTCCGACGGGATACATTCCAGCACCTGTAGCGGTCTGCATGTCAATCCCACTGTCTCCCACATAAAGAATGGTGGAGGGTTCTTCTCCAAGCATCTGAGCAACAAGCAGTGCTCCTGCCGGGTCAGGTTTGGGAGCAATGCCGCTGTGATGGCCCATGACGACGTTGAACTGCCACTCCTTCAGCAACTCTTCAGCACAAAGACGGGTAAAGTTATCAGCTTTGTTGGAGAGGATCGCCATTTTTACCCCTTGCCCAGCGAGGGAACTGAGGATCAGGTTAATGCCAGGGTAGGGGCGCGTATGTATATTCCAGTTGTCTGCGTAGTGCGCCATAAACTCCGGCAAGAGGCGGTCAATGGTCTCAGTGGTTCCAATCCCCTCAGGAAGCGCCTTTCTGACCAGCTCTCTCATTCCCTGCCCAACAAGAAAACGGCACTCTTCAAGCGTATGCACCGGATAGCCGTTTTTGGAAAGCACGGTATTGAGTGTCCCGGCAAGATCCTGCAAAGTATCAAGCAGTGTTCCGTCAAGGTCAAAGATAACAGCGTTAAAGCTCATACGGTCTATGGATTTCGAGATTTTTTCCTGTATGGGCGCAAAAAAAAGCACCCAATGCCAAGGACATAAGGTGCTTTTTGGTACAATGGAATAAACACTTACTGCTTTGGAGCAATAGCCGATGCAGCACTCTGAAACACCTGTCCAAGTGTGTTTGTTGCACTGCCCACAAGGTCAATTGCGCTCTTGGCAAGAGGCTCTGCAACATCAGTAATAGCTTTGACTCCGTTGCTCAAGATTTCAACCTGCTGCTGTGCAAGCTTGCTGGCCGTATCAAAAATGTTGCTGACTGCCGCAGAAAGATCATTTGTTTCGTTTGCCATGGATGATATTATTTGGGGGTTAGTGGAAAAAGTTACCTGGGTCAAAACATCAGCCTGTTATCAAGGTATACGTTCTATTCCAAAAAAAATAATCTAACAAAATAATATTATAGAAACCAACAGAAACTCATCTTCCGTGCTGATTCAGCACTTTGATATCAGTAAATGTTACACACTTGTAACAGAAGTTTCTTTGTTTTCTATTCTGAAAGCAGATAGATTAGGCCTTTCCCTTGATAATGGATTGGACAGAGGGATAATGAGAATCAGGAACTGTTAATTATTCAAAGCAGTAAATTATAAACATGGCTGAAGAGAGTACAGGAAAAAGTGGCCGATCGAATGCTTTTGTTGTCAGTGCCCGACAACGGATGTTCCAAAAGATCGCAAAAACAGCCGGAGAGGGGCTGCTTTTTGCCATGGCCTCTTTTGTTGCTGTTATTGTTCTCTTTATCTTCTTTTTCGTGGCTCGGGATGCTATACCCTTTTTTCAGCTTCGCGGTTTTACTGAGTTTTTCACCAGTTCCAACTGGTATCCGGCAGATGAGCCGGGGCAATTTGGTGCGCTTGCCATCATTTACGGCAGTTTGATGGTGACGATTGGTTCGGCTCTTATTGCTGTGCCGATGGGTGTTGCGGCTGCAATATGCCTGAGCGATATTCTCCCTTTTTCAGTTCGCCAATATGCAAAGCCTGTCATTGAGATGCTTGCAGCAATTCCTTCGGTTGCTTTTGGCTTTTTTGCGCTTGTTGTGCTTGCTCCGCTTATGCAGAACAGCGGGGGTCCCATGCTGATGTGGGCATGGTGGATTCTTGTCTCTCCCTTTCTTCTGCTAGCGGTCATTGTTGGTTCTGACCTGTTGACCACTTCGATTCCGGATGAGAAGCGTCGTCACCAGGCCTATCTTCTCTTTTTGGCTCTTTTCGGGCTCATCGCTGTTGCCTTTTTGTTTATGGTAGGCTCTCTGCTCAACGGTCTGCAGATTATCACCGGCACCAATGCGCTGAACGTCTCGATTATTCTGAGCTTCATGGCTCTGCCTACAATTGTCAGTGTCTCTGAGGATGCGCTTCAGGCTGTTGGACGTGATATTCGGGAAGGGAGCTATGCGCTTGGAGCAACAAGGGCGGAAACAATTATTAAAACCATTCTGCCAGCGGCAAGCAGCGGCATTCTTGCTGCAGTTATTCTTGGCATCATGAGAGCTTTAGGGGAGACGATGGTGGTCTGGATGGCATCTGGCAACTCCTCCCATATTCCTGAGCCATGGTTCAACTATCTTGAAGCAATCCGTACCCTCACTGCAACAATTGCAGGTGATATGGGTGAAGCTGACCAGGTGACAGGATCGGCCCGCTTTCATGTTCTGTTTGCCATGGGTCTTCTTCTTCTTCTTTTAAGCTTTATCAGTAATTTTGTGAGTGAAAGAATTGTTATTCGCCAGCGAAGAATTCTTTCGGGCCAATAGCTTTTTTCCAATAATCCCTTTGCCATGAATATCGGAACCAGAAAAATACTTGATCGTTCGTTTACAGCAGTTGGTATCGGCTCTATCATCGTTATGGCTTTCGCCCTGATGGTGGTTGTTGTTCCAATTGTTTCCAATGGTATCGGAGCGGTATTTTTTACAGGTACCGTTGAGCATCGCAAGATGTTGCGTAATGAATTCCAACGGGGCAATGTCGAGCATTTGGCAAGCGGAGTCGCTTCATCAGAACGATATCGGGCAAGAGTTTACGAGATTCTGGGTACGTTTGAAGCAGAGCTTGAAAGGATGGAACCGGAAAAAAAGAGGGCATACACTTCAAAATATTCACAGACAAGAACTGCCCTTCAGGCGCTTCTTGGCCCCTTGCCGGGTGATAGAGCGCCAATGTTGACAAGGTTTAAATATGGGCAGACCCGATGGGAGAAGGCGGGGGAGAAGCTGCATGATTTGCTCTATGAGTCAAAGTGGGATAACTCCAATGCCGAAATTATGGGCAAGGAGTATTTTGTAAGTCGGGCAACAGCTTTTGAGGGTACATCACTCGCCCCTCTTTTTCCCTACATAAAAGGTAATATTGAGAAGATGCTTCTTCCCGAGTTTACGGTTTACTGGGGCTTTATCACTGACAGTTCGGTTGATTCCCACTTTTTTGGAGGTATATGGCCGGAGATTCAGGGCACCTTTTTTCTTGCCATGGGAGCAATGCTCTTTGCCTTTCCACTCGGTGTTATTGCTGCGGTTTATTTTACCGAATATGCCCGGCCAGGATTTTTGAACAGTATGCTGCGTAGTGCCAACAGTACACTCGCCGGGGTGCCAAGCATAGTCTTTGGCATGTTTGGACTTGCTTTTTTCATTAACACCCTTAAGGTTTCTGAGTCAAAAAGTGTGCTGGCAGGTTCGCTGACGCTGGCGATCATGATTTTGCCAACGATCATTCGTGCTGCGGAAGAGGCTATTCTTGCTGTTCCAAAAACCTACAGGGAGGCCTCGCTCAGCCTTGGCTCGACCAAATGGAACACCATTGCAACAGTGATTCTGCCAGCAGCACTTCCAGGCATCCTGACCGGCGGAGTGATAAGTCTTGGCAGGGCGGCCGGTGAGACTGCCCCGATTATTTTTACAGCCGCAGTCAGTGTCGGATCGGCCATTGGTCTTGCAGATGTTTTGTCTTCACCCACTCCTGCCCTCTCATGGAACATCTATAACCTTGCCAGCGAACATGAGGCTGCTGCCCAGATCCGTCATGTCCAGTATGGCATGGTGCTTGCACTGGTCACCATTGTGCTGTTGCTGAACCTTTCAGCGATAGTGCTGCGGGCTCGAATTTCAAAAAAATTGAAAGCCTAACAACCAATAATTATTCATGATAACTTCAGAGAGTGTCTCAACAAAGAAAGCAACACGCGATATCTATTTGCCTCCTGAACGAAAAACAGTCGAAGGTGGTGGCAAATCCCATGTGGTAGCCAAAGATTTTTCTATCTATTACGGAGAGTTTGAAGCGGTGAAGAGGGTCAGTGCAGATATTCTGTCGAAATATGTGACAGCGATTATCGGACCGAGTGGCTGTGGAAAGAGCACCTTTCTGCGTGCCATAAACCGTATGAACGACCTTATTCCGAGTTGTCATACATCCGGTTCACTCCTGTTTGACGGGGAGGATGTTTATGGAAAGTATACCGATGAGGTGTTGCTGCGCAAAAAGGTTGGAATGGTTTTTCAGAAACCCAACCCTTTTCCAAAATCAATTTTTGATAATATTGCCTATGGCCCGCGTCTGCACGGCATGAGCGACAAGAAAAAGCTTATGGAGGTTGTTGAACGCAGTCTCAGAAAAGCAGCAATATGGGATGAGGTTTGTGACCGTCTCGACAAAAACGCTCTCGGATTGAGCGGTGGTCAGCAGCAACGTCTCTGTGTTGCCCGAACTCTGGCTGTTGAGCCGGAGGTGCTTCTCCTTGATGAGCCAACCTCTGCTCTTGACCCCAAGGCGACCGCCAAAATAGAGGATTTGATTCAGGAGTTGCGCGGGAGCTATACGATCATGATCGTCACCCACAACATGCAGCAGGCATCCAGAGTCTCTGATTCCACCATGTTTTTTTATGAAGGGGTTCTGGTTGAACACGCCGCCACTGCGCAGCTCTTTACCAATCCAAAAGATCCGATGACTGAAGATTACATCACCGGAAGATTCAGCTAACAAATTAGAGTTCAGAATAATGTCATCACGCCCTGTCCATGAGCTTATCAAAGAACTCTCTCTGGTTCTTGTTCAAATCTCTGACAAAGTAGTCGGTAACTTGTATAATGCCCTTGATGCGGTTAAACATCAGGATGAAGAGGGCGCACGCGAGATTAGACTGGTTGATCATGAAATAGACGTTGCTGAGGTGACCCTTGAAGAGCGCTGTCGGGCATTTCTTGCCCTTCAGCAGCCGGTTGCCAGAGATTTGCGCACAATTATCACGATTATCAAAATAAACGATGATCTTGAACGTATCGGTGATC
>CAIOLC010000126.1 GCA_903859055.1 uncultured Chlorobiaceae bacterium
AGTGGCAACAGCGAGGTTTATCCGGACAAAATCATTCTGCTCACACCCAATGAGGGGTTGTCACGTCAGCATCTGTCAGAATTGCAGCTCTCGGGCTTTGGCTTTTGCTCGCTGTTCGACAAAAACCGCAGTGGAGTCCATCGAGGCGCGGTTGAGATCATTGACATTAACAAGCTGGGCGATGAGATGGGGGAGAAGACGGTTGCGGTTGAAGCGTTCGAGGGCAATAATCTGGTGCTGGTTGAGGAGGGGCATCGTGGTACGGGGACAGCCGCCGGTGCCTGGATGAGCCGCCGTGAATCGCTTGTTCGTGGCGGCTTTGCGTTCGAGTATTCCGCTACTTTTGGCCAGGCCGTGGCAAAAGGGTTGACGGTATTCAAGGCAGAGGATGAGCTGCGCAAGAAGAAATCGAAAGTGCTTTTTGAGACCACCAACCCGAAAAAACTGGAGGCGGCCCAAAAGCAGCAGTTGGTGCTGACCAGCGATGAAAAGCGTAAGGCCCGAACGCTGGCAACCCGCGAAATTTATGCCAAAAGCATCCTGTTCGATTACTCCTACAAGTTTTTCTACGAGGATGGTTACGGCAAAGAGTCACTGATTCTCAATCTGAAAGATAGGGATTATTCCGACGAGGATATTGCCCGCCAATACTTTACCGCCTGCCTGATGAGCTTTTATCAGCAGCAATATCTCTGGAATGCACATCGGGCGAAGCTGACCGATTTCAACCTTGAAAAACCGCTCTGGATTTTTGTCGGCAATACGGTTTCCGGTGAAGATTCCGACATTATCAACGTGTTGCAATTTCTGGCCGGATTTTTGAACGATGAAGCAAAAACCAAAGGGTGGATCAACGAGTTGGTGACAAATTCCGCACGGTTGCTCGACGAAAAGGGGCGCAATATTTTTCATGACCGTTTTACCCCGTTAATGCAGAACAGCGCTGATGAGGTTTACAGCGACATTCTCAGAAAGTTGTTCAATAGTGATGCGCCGCAACGGCTGAAGGTGGTTAACCTCAAGAGCAGCAAGGGGGAGCTGGCGCTGCGAGTTGGCGACGCGGAGCCGTTTGGGCTGATCAATATCGGTGATGATTCAGGTTTCTTCAAAGAGGCGGAAAATCTATCATCGTTCGACACCGAACCTGATGACTTTGGCGGATCACTGTTCGGAACCCTCAACAGCAAAGAGAGCCGGTTGCATATCCTGATTGGGTCACGCAAATTCACGGAAGGGTGGAGCAGTTGGCGCGTTTCGACCATGGGGTTGCTCAACATGGGCAAGGGAGAAGGTTCGCAAATCATCCAGTTGTTCGGGCGCGGTGTGCGGTTGAAGGGCAGGGAGTACTCTCTCAAGCGCAGTACACCGGCACAACGGCCAAAAGGGCTCCATCTGGAACGGCTTGAGACGTTGAACATTTTTGGCGTAAATGCCGGGTATATGGCCACCTTCAAGGAGTACCTGAAAGAGGAGGGCGTTACCACTCCTGACGAAATGATTGAGCTGGACTTTAAAACCCGTTCCAATCTCCCCAAGAGCAAGCTTAAAACCCTTGCGCTCAAGGATGGTTACAAGGATAACCAGCTCCTGGGATTCAAGCGCACCCACTTTCCCTGGCTTTACGAAGTGCCTGCCGAGTTTGCCGGAAAAATCAAAGTGCCGCATATCGATCTTGATTTGTACCCCAGGATTGAAGCGATGAACTCGAAAGCTAACGGCAGCATTCTTCAGGAAGCGGTCAGCCGTCACACGGGCAAGATTGCTGCCGCAACCATGGCACTGTTTGATTTCGACCGGATTTATCTGGCACTTCAGAAGTTCAAACAAGAACGCAGTTGGAGCAATATGCGTCTTGATCGTCTGCGCTTGGAGGATTTCTGCCTGAAGCACAATGAGTGGTACACCCTTTACATCCCGCCAGCAGAGTTGACCATTCGGAGTATCGCAGACATCGGCAAACAGGAAGAGATTCTCATTCGCCTGCTTCAGGATTATACCGACCGCTTTTACAGGTCACTGAAAACGGCTTATGAAGGCCAGTTCTACGACATTGTGCATGTCAAGGAAGATGATGACACCTTGCTGAAAGTCTATCATTTCGAGATTGACAACACGGATGAAGGGGAGGCTTACAAGAAAAAAATTGAAGCTCTTCAGATTCTCGTGAATGACGGGAAGCTTGGCGAAGCAAGTAAATGGAATGCTGGCCAGATGGTTGCGATCTGTTTTGACAGCCATCTCTACTATCCATTATTTGCCTTGGGCGGCAATGTTCCGTTAAAAATGCGGCCACTCGCCTTTGATGCCTCAAGCGAAGTCCAGTTCGTTCGTGACCTTGAAGCCTTCTACAAGTCACCATCTGGTCAGGAAGTTATTGGCAAGCGTAGCCTCTACCTGCTCCGCAATGCCGACACCAAAGCCAAGGGAGTGGGATTTGCCCTTGCAGGCAACTTCTATCCCGATTTTCTCCTCTGGCTGGTGGACGACACTACCGGCGAACAATGGCTGAACTTTATTGATCCAAAAGGGTTGCGCCAGATGAACCTTGACGACCCCAAGCTTGGCCTTTACAAAGAGGTCAAAGTGATTCAGGAGAAGCTTGGCGACCCAAAACTGACACTCAACGCCTTTATTTTGTCGGCGACACGATTTGAAAGCCTGATTAATGTTTCCTGCCAGCAAGAGGATCTGGAAAAGCGGAATGTGCTGTTTATGCCTGATGGGGGGGCAGTGTATTTGAGGAAGATGTTTGAGCGGGTTGAGGGAGGTTGAAAAGCTAACGTTTAATAGTAATATCGTTTAGAGTTTCTTGCCAGTGATGCCAAGGCAAACGTAAGAGTCAGCGTGGAGATTAATGCCGATTTCTCAGAGGGAGTTTCTGTGCAGTTCAAACGGACGGTGTCAGAAAATGCGGCGAATCTTGGGTTTGAGAATAGGAGTTGGGAGTAAGGGATTGTAATGATCACCATTCAATTGATTTCTAATACGACGGAAGCGTGCTTCAACGGAGCGCGGATTGAATAAGCAACAATAGTGTAAAGCCAGAGCCTTTATCCTACTTTCAGGATTTGATGGTTAAGGCTAAAAAAGGAGAATCCAATGCCGGAAGATGAAACATGCGGGGAGGAAGAGACACAGCCGTGTGATGATCGTAATGAGCGCATAAGGCTCGCTGCTTACTACTGTTGGAAAGAGAATGGTGAAAGGGGGGGGTGATTTGGAAGATTGGTGCGAGGCGGAGAACGCTGTCGAATGAACCGTCATAGTCAGGCTTCAGGGCTTCCCTTTTTCACTCATAAGCCCGCTTGTTGGGGGCTTCTTTGCGTAGAGGTGAAAAGTCGGGGCGGGGAAGCCTCGACGATGTAAACCTCTACACTGATCGTGCAGATAATTCAAAAAAATGTATTATCTCCTGTTTTATCCGTAACTCTGCTTATCAATGGTATTTGTTGAGATTGAAAAAGAGGATATCCAGCGTTTCGCCACCAAAATCGGCACACATCCGGCGATTGTTGCTGGCAGGCTGGCCAACCGTGGGGTGATGAAATAGCGTGAGGGTAATGTTTCCGGCTTTTATAAAAAATTTGATAAAGCGATTCAGGAACTAAAGACAATTGAGATATCAAAGAACAGTTGAGATTTTTTGATGCACCGCGTTTTTGACCGCGAAGACAGATTACACTATATTAGCAGCACATTCATTGCGGTTAAATCACATAATACCAACATCAATAAACAATAGTCATGACCGACGACAGAAGACGGCATCTAAAAATTCTTGTTGCCTCACCGGGTGATGTTGAAGCGGAGCGTAAGATTGCCGTCGAGGTGATCAATCAGTGGAATATTGCTCATGGTGA
>CAIOLC010000127.1 GCA_903859055.1 uncultured Chlorobiaceae bacterium
GTATTCGCGCCATTCGTTGCCAGTTTCAGAAGGATTAACCTTGGCCCGGTAAGGGCGCGTCTCACCTGCGGGAGCCCAGATCACCAGAATGGTTTGACCCTGACAGGTAACGGGTACACTCCGTGGGTGGTAGGATGGTTGAATAGCGTTATGCCCAAGGCGCAGGATCTCTTTCTGAAGAGTATCGAGCTGATTCGGGTTTAAGCCGACAGGTGGCAGTTGTGGCCGACCATTCTGTTCTTCGATACCGACAACGATATAGCCGCCACCGAGATTGTGGAAATCGTTGGCAAAAGCGCAGATCGTGTGGAGCACAGCCTGCGGATTCCAGCCCTTCTTGAATTCGAGCCTCTCCCACTCAACGACCTGACCATGCAGAAGCGATTCAATGGAAATTGGTAATCCGAGAGTATCCATAGATTAATTCTCCAGGATGATTCGTACCATGACTTGGTCTCCGTATTTCATTCAGCTTCATTTTTTACAGGTGTACTTATTAATCGTTGCTGTTCCATCCATGCCGACAAAAAGCAGCTCTTTACCATCATACTGCCGGTCACATTACGACTTCATTTTTTTGCTTCAACCACGGCAATTGGCCTGCCATCCTTGCCAAGCAGCACATAGTCACTGAACTGATGACCTTAAGGGGTGCGTGGCTCCTGCACTCCTTCATGCAAACCGACAAGAATGTCGAACTCCTCCACAACCTGGGAGGGATCGTTCACGCTCCAGCCAGCATGCAGTAACAGCTTGTCAATCAATTCGATGCGAGTTTGCTGCTCGGTTTTCATGGCAGGTTGTCAGGTTGCATCACATAGTAACTTCTCCGGCACTGTTCAATATACACCATGCTTTCAGAAGTACACAGGAACAGTGATGCCTGAAACATGGAGATTTACCGCTCAATCTGAAATAGAGGTAGCTGGAGCACTCTTCATGACTCTATCCTGAAGTCGCTCTGAATCCGCTCTGCATCTCCCGTTGGCAATCCTGCTGCTTCCGCAAATTCAGGCCAACGCTTAAGTGCGGCAGTCACGTTCCTGAGAATTCTCTTGTAATCGGGCACCAGAAAGCGGTCGGCAACGGCATAAAAATCGCTGCGGGTTATGTTACGAAACTTGCCGTTGACCGACATCAGGTGCTGATAAGTCCACTCCCCGGTGAGATTGAATGAATGGGTCAAGTCATACGCTGGCGCGAGATGCCACTGGCCGGTTTTCTCCATCAAAAATGAGTGATTTTTGGTATGATCATCGCAATTTGCGGCAAGCACGTTAAAAACCATGCGACGATAAGCCTCTGCCACTGCCTGCACGGGTAGATTGAGTGCTTTGATGGTCTGAAAATACTGATTGTAATCATGGGTTGCCCGCTGGCGGTAGTCGAGGTGCTGCATGGCGCAGAGCGTTTGGAGATGCAGTTTTGTTCCATCAGCCCGGTCAAAACGGCGTGTCATAAAGTGTGCGCGGCCATTCTCTTCGAGTAAGCGGGACTCCGACATGGATATTCCGGCATCAAGGGCCATAAGGTAGTAGGCATATTCAATGCGCCCGTAACCTTTCCCTGTGGCGAGATCCTGCCCCTGCCCGACACCGTCAAGCTTGAGAAGCCAGTCTTCAAACCCGAGATCTGCAGGAAGTTGTCCTGAGCGAATCTCATTGGTATCTGGATTCCAGGCAATAACCGCCTTGGCTCGCGCTCCACCCGCCGAGGTTCCAACCTGGATCAGGTTCATGATAGCAGCTTCTGTATCACGGTCACCATCAATAGTGCCTGCCAGCGCCTCTCTTGAGCTGATGACCAGTTTTGAGATTTCAACGGCTGTGGTTTTTGTGTGACGCGGGCCCCGCACTGGCCTGAATTCGAGTGCGCCCATCCCGCGTTTGCCCATGTATGCCAGCCGATCGAGTGGGGTAATAGCCTTTTTTTGCACACCGGCTTTTGCCAGATAAGCGTCAATCAGGGCATTGCCGAAATCGTCAGGTATAGCATCGGCAAGCATGGCCGGAAGTCGCTGAAATGTTAGTTCTGGAAGAAGGGGAAAAATATGCACGCTCTCTTTTACCGGCATGGTCAGCGGTGCCAGCTCAATACCTCCGGCCTGCCAGTCGGGTGCATATTCAAAAACGTAATAACCAGTACCGGAATCGAGCGAAATGGCGCCAACAGTTTTGTCCCAGGCACGAACTTCAATGAGGTTAACGGGGTGGTACATCGGCTATTGCTCCATTTTCGGTTTACGGGATCGGTAGATCTTTTGTCGAACAACGTCCTTGCGTTGCCCTTTCAGCAGTTGCATGGGGCTGACCGAAACCTTTGGCGCCAAGGCGTTCAGCCAGTCAGTCTGACCGAGAACTCTGGCAACCTTCACCATAGTTTTAAGCGATGAACCTTTTCCCCCTTCAAGATTTTTCAATGCGCCAACACTGATGGATGCGAGTGCCGCAAGTTCGGTCTGCTCCAGATCGGCGCGGATACGCAAGGCCCTGAACTGATCGCCAATGATAAGCTCCCATTCATCTGATGAGAGTTCATTTACTTTTAAAGTCATAATCATGTCTTTTGATGCTTATTGTATTCATTATAGACAATATTATGATTTCAAAAAAGAATATGCGTTCATAAAAAATTGCTCGACTTTAATTTGCGTTGAATATGGCCAAGCGCATCCCGAATCATTCGGCGCAACGGGCTTTTGAACTCCTTCTCTTTAAGGTTCAAGGTTCAAAGTTGGTTGTTGGTTGTTATCTCTTTTCTCCTTTGTAGCTTGATTTATTGAGGTAGTTGATTAAGAACTTATTCGTAAATAAATAAATGGTACTTGTCAGATACAAATAGCATCAGTTTTACCAACTATTGTTCATTTGGATACGGTTATTCGTGTTTAAAAAGAGCAAAATTAGTAGATGTGGCCAAACTCGGCTTATTTACGAACAAGCTCTAAGCCGGAGAGCATCCGACTAATCTCGGCAGCGTTTGTTTTCAACAGGTTGAATTTTGCCTGGTTGATCCAGGTTTGATCCAGAGCAACGTATAATTGCGCACGAACTTCTCCTGCAGATCCTTTCGCAAAGTACAAATACTGGATAAATTCCTTGTCAGAACCCCGTTCAAAACCTTCCGCAATGTTTGACATGATGGAAACTGATCCCCTTCAGATCCGGTCGCGCAAGCCAAAGTCTCGGGCAAACAGCCCCTCATTACTCAGCGCATAGATTTCCCTTGTCAGCTCCCTGGCCTTTTGCCAACCCTCAATATCTTCAAAGCACCCAATAC
>CAIOLC010000128.1 GCA_903859055.1 uncultured Chlorobiaceae bacterium
GGATGACTCTTTTGACTGGACTTTTGTTGATCCGGCGCGCCGTGAGGAGGGGCGTCGCTCCATAGCGCTGGAGGCGGCAAGTCCGGATGTGGTGGCCTCTCATGATTTGCTGCTCCGTCATGCGCAGCGGGTCTGCATCAAGGCCTCTCCAGCGCTCGAAATCAGCGGTCTGAAAAAGCTGTTGCCCGCCCTGCACACCATTATTGTGGTGTCGGTTGACCGTGAATGCAAGGAGATTCTGCTGCTGCTTGAGCGCGGGTATCCTGCGGATGGGCCCGTGCAGGTAAAAGCGGTCTGCCTGAGCGCCGATTCGGCAGAAATAACTGAAGTTGTCGGGGGTGGAGAGGTGCCGAGAGTGGTTGCTGTAGCGGTAAAGGAGTATCTCTATGAGCCTGATCCGTCCATTATCAAGGCGAGGCTTTCGTCGCTGATTGCGCGTGATTCTGCTCTTCAGTTTGTGAACAAGAGCGTTGATTACCTCACTGCCGACCGCAAAATTGAGGCATTCCCCGGCAGGAGTTTCCGGGTGATTGAGTGTGTACCGTACAAGCCGAAAAGCTTCAGGGCATTTCTTGAGCGCCATGCCATTGCGGGGGCGAGCATCCAGCGGCGCGACTTTCCCCTTTCGGCGGAGGAGCTTCGGAACAAATTTAGGCTTCTTGAAAGCGAGAAGGCCTTTCTTTTTTTTACCAGGGATGCAATGGGCCGTCCGCTCTGCATCTATGCACTCAGATGTTTTCCCGGAAACGAAGCAGCTCCTTCAGCACAATAGAATGGAGAGCTGAGCTTGAGCCGTTACCAGGAGTTCGCCCTCAAGCGGGTGATTTGACCAACGCGTTTCAATAGAACGGTAGCAATACGCCCCAGGTGTTCTCTTTCGGATATCCTACAACCGTCTCCGGTTATCAATGACCCGTTGAGCCTTGCCCATGCTCCGTTCAATGGTGCCGGGTTCAACCAGCCGGATGGTTGCGCTGATGCCGAGGGTGCTGGCGATATTTGCCTTGATCCGTTTGCGGAGCCCTTCAAGCTCTTTTACCTCGTCGGAGAAGAACTGCTCCTCAATCTCTACCCTGATTTCGAGGGTGTCGAGGTTGTTTTCACGATCAACCACCAGCAGGTAGTGGGGCCTGGTTTCACTCATCTCAAGTAGTACCGATTCAACCTGTGACGGGAAGACGTTGACCCCACGAATGATGAGCATATCGTCCGAACGGCCTACGCATTTTTCCATGCGCACCAGCGTGCGGCCACACTCGCACGGTTCGGCGTGGAGACGGGTCAGGTCGCGGGTACGGTAGCGGATGAGTGGCATCGCCTCTTTGGTTGCGGGAGTAAAGACCAGTTCGCCAAGCTCGCCATAAGGCAGCACTTCGCCGCTCTCGGGGTTGATGATTTCAGGGATAAAGTGATCTTCAAAAATATGCATCCCCTTCTGGCAGTGGCACTCCATGGAGACACCTGGTCCGATGATTTCGCTGAGGCCGTAAATGTCGTAGGCTTTGATGCCGAGCAGTTGCTAAATCTGGGAACGCATCTCTTCCGTCCATGGTTCAGCGCCAAAAACGCCAGCCTTCAGCTTGATATGCTTGCGGTCGATCTTCTCTTCAACAAGTGCTTCGCCGAGATAGGCGGCATAGGAGGGTGTGCAGGCCAGTACTGTGGAGCCGAAGTCCTCCATGAGTTGAAGCTGTTTTTTTGTGTTGCCGCCGGAGATGGGGATAACCGTCGCCCCAACTTTTTCGGCACCGTAGTGCAGACCGAGACCGCCGGTAAAGAGCCCGTAGCCGTAGGCAACCTGGATGATGTCGGATTTTCCCACTCCTGCCATGGTGAGCGAACGGGCAACCACTTCGCTCCACATAAGGATATCGTTATGGGTATACCCGACAACCGTTGATTTTCCTGTAGTGCCGCTGGAGGCATGGAGCCTTACAATGTCCGTTTGGGGGAGCGTAAAAAGGCCAAAAGGATAGTTGTCGCGCAGATCCTGTTTGGTGGTAAAGGGGAGCTTTTTCAGGTCGTCGATGGTGGTGATATCACCGGGCTCTATCCCCTTTTCCTGGAGCTTGTTGCGGTAGAATGGAACGGAGTCATGGACTCTTTTCACCATTGCGGCTACCCGTTCTCCCTGAAGTTTCAGGAGCTCCTCTCGCTCCATACATTCGTATTGTTTATTCCAGATCATGTTGCTGTCGCTTGAAGTTGAGATAATGCTTCTCCTGTTCGGAATGCACGGATGTTCATGGCGGCGATATCGGTCCCTTTTGCCTGAAAAAGCTTTTTTATGGAGGCTTCAAGCGTTTCTGCAGCAATACCGATGAACGGGGCTGCAGCTCCGAGCATCACCATGTTTGATGTTCTGACATTGCCTGCCTCACGGGCAAGTTCTGCAGCGTTGACCAACACCGGATGGTTTGTGCGGTGCAATTCGGCAAGAATCTGCTCCATCGAAGGGTAGCCCACCATATTGATGAAGGAGTCTGTGGCGGTGACTATTTTTCCGTCTGGAGCAAGAAAGGGAAGATAGCGCAGCGCTTCCAGAGGTTCAACCGAAAGGATCAGGTTTGCGGTTCCTTCGGCAATAAGGTCTGAGAAGATCTCTTTGTCAGAAATCCGAAGGTGCGACTGCACTGCACCGCCCCGCTGGCTCATGCCGTGCACTTCTGCCTGGCGAACGGTCAGGCTGCTCTGCAGGGTGGCATGGTCAATCACTGCTGCAATGGTGAGTATTCCCTGTCCTCCGACACCGGCAAGAATAATGTTCATCTGCATACTGTCGTTACGCTTTGGCCGCAGGATTCCTCTTTTTCCGTGCAGCGGTTTCAATACATTCCCGTTGTGCAATAACCACCGAAACACCCTCTCGGGCAATCTCCTCTCTGAGTATAGCAACGTTCTCTGCAAGGTGCGATTTCAGCGGGATGATGGTTTTAAGATGTGCTTCCTCAACGCCGAGTCCCCGGCAGATCTCCAGCAGCCTCAAGCCGTTTGCCGAAGAGTTCTGCCCACCGGTCATGGCTGTGGTGTCGTTGTCAGCAATGATAACGGTGAGCGGTGAACGATCATTGATGGCATCCAGCAGGCCGGTCATGCCGGAGTGGGTGAAGGTCGAGTCGCCGATAACCGCAACTGCAGGCCGCAAACCTGCATCCGCAGCACCCTTGGCCATCGTGATTGATGCGCCCATATCGACGCAGGTATGAATAGCATTATAAGGCGCGAGTGCTCCAAGCGTGTAGCAGCCGATGTCGGAAAAGACATGGTGCTGTTCGTGTGAACTCATGACTGTATTGAGTGCTTCGTAGAGGTCGCGGTGGCCGCATCCCTTGCAGAGTTCCGGTGGACGGTTCACCATGATGTCAGGTACCGGCATCACCTCTTTTTTTGCAAGACCGAGAGCAAGAGCGACACTGTCAGCATTGAGCTCTCCGGCACGCGGGAGTGTTCCGTCAAGGCGCCCCTTGATATTGTTATTACCAAAGTATCCTCTCAGCAGCTCTTCATAAACAGGATAGCCCTCCTCGGCAACAAGAATGGTGTCGCAAGAGCTGAAAAGCTCTTCAATTTTTTTTCTTGGCAGGGGGTAGTGCCCGATCTTCAGCACGGGGCAGTCGAGACCAAAAGCCTGCCGTACCTCCATCACGTAGTTGAAGGCAATGCCGAACGCAAGAACGCCAGTAGTGCCTGTTCCGGGTATGAGACGGTTCAGCCATGATTGTTCCGAATGCTCTTCAAGTTGAGGCTGCATGGCAAGCAGGTTGTTGTACTGGCGGCGTGCGTTATGCGGCATCAGTACGAAGCGCTCCGGGGCATACGGCGCATTGAGCTGGTTTTGTGGATGAATTGAAGCTCCTTCCACTCCCGCACGCGAATGCGCAACCCGTGTGGTGAGCCGGAGCAGCACCGGCAGCTTGAGGGCTTCAGAGAGATCGAACGCATATCGGACAGCATCATAAAGCTCCTGTTGTGAGGCTGGTTCAATAACCGGCACCATGGCAAATTTGCCATAGACCCGGCTGTCCTGCTCGTTTTGTGAAGAGTGCATTGATGGATCGTCGGCCACAGCCACCACCATTCCACCGTTGATGCCGGTAATGGCCGAGTTGATGAAGGCATCAGCAGCGACATTCAGCCCCACATGCTTCATGCAGACCAGACTTCGTTTGCCGGCATACGACATCCCGAGCGCAGCCTCATAAGCTGTTTTTTCGTTGGCCGACCAGGCTGAGCGAACAGGTTGTTCCCGGCCCCCCCTGTTTTTCTGGATATATTCGGTGATTTCGGTCGAAGGGGTACCGGGGTAGGCATAGACACCGGAGATTCCAGCATCAAGGGCTCCAAGCGCAATGGCTTCAGCACCCAGCAAAAGTTGTTTCATCGTGCGCTCATTGAAAAAGTTGTCCCCAAAGATGAGAAATTATTCTCTTTGAAGCCAACGAAATAAGTTATTTCAACCGTTAAGGCTTAACAATACCGTGTATTCGCAGTTGCGAACGATCAGCAGGCACAGGAGGCTTGTTTTTCATCCCGGCAGTACAGCCTGCTCTTTCTTTTTGAAGTCGATCTTCAGCCATTGATCTTCATAGATGGCTTCAGCAACCCGCATACCGGCAAGGAAGAGCGGAAGAATCACGTTTTTCTGGTAATTGCCGATTCTCAGGGTCAGCGAGTCGCCAAGCTGGAGGACATTGGTTTCCATTTTGTTATCGAAGGCGAATGGCAGGCGCAGCTTCATGATATAGTGCCCTTCACTCACTTTTGTGATAGCAGTATGTTCTTCTCGATAGAAAATATCCAGCGGGTTTTTATCTCCATAGACCACATCGCCAACGGTTTTCAGCATTTCCAGGCCGAGTACTTCCCTGCGGAAAAGGGGGACCTTCGTGATCGGGATGGGGGCAAAGGAGCGTTCAATCTGCTCAATGTATTTGTGCTGGATGGTTTTCCACTCTTTAAAGTACTCTCCGTCAACCTCATCCATGAATACCCTGTTGATCACCACCTGGTCCACGGTGATGCCGTACAGATTCAGGTAGGTGAGCGCACGCATCGACTCCTTGACAACCATCTTTTCGGGGTTCATGACCAGCCGCACGGTTGTTTGTGTTCCATCCGAGAGCAGGTCGATGATGCCGTCCACAGAGGTAAAGAGGTGTTCGATCTGGTCATAGACCTCTGCTTCGGGAACAAGGTCATGAAGTCTGCCGATTTTCTTCGACAGAGGACGAATCACCGGTTTGACCACAAATTTTTCGAGGGTTCTTATCATTTTCAGCATCCAGCCGAAAGTTTCAGGCAGGGAGAGCAGTCGGAGGGTTTCTCCGGTAGGTGCGCAGTCAACGACAAGAAGGTCGTACTCTTTTGACTCGTTATATCGCTTGATATAGGAGAGTGAGAAGAGCTCCTCCATGCCAGGAAGGACACCCATCTCTTCGACATAGATCCCGTTGATTCCCTGCACCTCCATGATGTGGGCAAAGTGCGCACGGACAATCTCCCAGTTAAGGGTCAGATCGCCATAGACGCTTACCTCCTGGCCGTAGAGGTTGTCAGCAATTTTTATGGGAGAGGGTCCCAGCTCAAGGTCAAAGGAGTCGCCGAGGCTGTGGGCAGGGTCTGTCGAGATAACGAGGGTATTAAAACCCATGGATGCCGCCTTTACGGCAGTTGCTGCGGCAATAGAGGTTTTGCCTACGCCACCTTTACCTGTAAAAACGATTGTTCTCATAATGTCTCCAGTGCTGGTTTTAGTTTACTCTTTCCAGTCAGGCAAAATACCCTTTTTTTTGATAGCGGATAATTACTGTGGAGGTTTGTCAGCAACTCTTCTGTTACGTATTCGTAATGTTTTTGAAATCCTTGTTGATGGAGTGAAACATTGAGTTGGTTGATGCCTGCATGATAATGGATATTGCAGCATTGCTCATGGCGTGGAGAATCGGTTCGGGGACAATTCTGAATGCCGGATAGAGAATAAAGTGGACATCAACTTTCAAATCAAGCTGAACTCTGGTTTTTTTTGTCTCTACCGGGCGCATGTGCATGCTGGCGAAAGCTTTTCCTTCAAAGAGGTACTTTGCAGGGTCATCAATCTTGCTGGCAACCGGATGGTGTTGCCAGCGGATCGTTTTTCCTACCGTGTAGCGATTGATAATCTCCTCTGAGAGCCTGCCAGTTTTACTGTGTTCGATATGCTCCGGGAGCTCCAGAAGAGGTTCTTCGCTCTGCTCGACATAAAAGATCACATCAAACGGGTTGTTTTGCGGGTCGGTAACACGGAAGAGCCATTTATAGACGTTTTCGGTCTCAGTGAGTTCTACGCTATGGCAGAAGGGGTTGAACCCCAGCATCTTTTTGTGGTCGGAGAGATAGGCGACAGTCTGGTTAAATTCTCCGTGTAATATCCAGTCACCCCTGCTTTTTCCGGTAGCTTCCATTTCCATGTTGTCGCGCTTCCCCTTTTTCGGTTACATGAGTTCGGATTGCAGGCGTTCAGCCTGGTCATGCATTTTGAGTGCATCGATAATATCTTGTATATCCCCCTGCAGAATCTGCGGGAGGGCGTGGCTTGTATAGCCGATGCGGTGGTCAGTTACCCGAGATTGCGGGTAGTTGTAGGTGCGGATTTTGGCACTCCGGTCACCGGTGGTCACCATCGATCGGCGCAGGTCGGCCCTTTGCTGCTGCTGCTCGGCAAGCTGGATGTCATAGAGTTTTGTGCGGAGCATCTGCATGGCCATCTCCTTGTTCTGGAGCTGTGAGCGCTGCTCTTGACAGGCGGAGACAATGCCACTTGGAATATGGGTAATTCGTACCGCTGTTTCAACCTTGTTGACGTTCTGCCCCCCTTTTCCGCCACTTCGGTAGGTATCGAAGCGGAGATCCTCACGTCGGATCTCAACATCGACCTCTTCGGCTTCCGGCAGGACAGCCACGCTGACCGCCGAGGTGTGGATGCGTCCCTGTGTTTCGGTGTCAGGGACACGCTGAACACGATGTACGCCACTTTCGTACTTCATGGTGCCATAGACATCGTTGCCGCTCACTTCGAGAGTCATCTCCCTGAAGCCCCCTGGTACAGAGCTTTCGTTGAAGTGGAGGATGTGGTATTGCCACCCCTGCTGTTCAGCGTATCGCTGGTACATTCTTGTCAGATCAGCGGTAAAGAGCGCCGCCTCCTCACCTCCGGTCCCTGCCCGAATCTCAATGATCACGTTCCGGGAGTCAGCCTCCTCCTTAGGCAGAAGCAATACTTTAAGCTGTTGTTCAAGTTCGGGGATCTGTTTTTGCAGCTCACTGATCTCCGCCTGTACCAGCTCTTTCATCTCTTGATCAGTCTCCTCTTTCAGGAGTTGGCGCGACGTATCAAGTTCTGCTTTTTTTTGGGAATAGTGGTCGTACGCCTGAACAATCTCTTTGAGGTCGCTGTACTCCTTGTTGAGTTTTCGGTAGCGCGCCTGATCAGATGCCGCTTTTGGGTCAGCAAGCATCTGTTGTAGGTCAAGGTGTTTCTCTTTTATGGATTGTAGTTTATCGAGCATCGTTTCTGCTTTTTGGCATCAAGGATTTAAAAGATCATTCACCAAAATGTAGGCAAAGAGGCCAAGGAGCAGGGTCATCCCTACCTGCTGGATACGCATTTTGAGCTCAAACGGTATCTCTCGACGGATAACTCCTTCGACAGCGTTCAGCAAAAATTGTCCGCCATCCAGTGCTGGAACTGGCAGCATGTTGATAATTGCAAGGGATATTGAGAGCATGGAGAGAAAATAGAGAAAGCTTACGGGTCCCTGTTCGGCACTCTGGCTCGCTATTTTTGCAATCTTGATCGGGCCACCGACCGATTTCCGAAAATCTTCCTGGCCGGTGAAGATCTTTGCAAATCCCTGCACGGTCATGGTGCTCATTTTCCATGTCTGGCTGACACCACTCATGATTGACTCTGGAAGAGAGAGTTTTCGGCGTTCAGACACAATCGTCTGTTTCAGTGAGATTCCTATTTTTCCCGATGAGTTGGGAACGACCGTTGTGACAAATGTTTGACCTGCGGCCCTGATTGCTCCTGCGGTGATTTTTTGATCGTTCTGACCGGTTTTGCTCTTTTTAAGATGTTGCCAAGTGAGGATGATCGGTTTGCTGGCGTTCGCCGAAATGATGCCGACAACCTCTGTCCAGTCAGTGACCGTTTTACCATTAATTGCTGTAATGAGAGCGCCAGACTCTATTCCCGCATAGCTTGCAGGCATTTTTTTGAGTACTTCATCGATGACGGGTGGAACTATTGGCCGGATACCAAGGCTTTTCTTGTCATTGATGCTCGATAAAATATTTGACGGTGCATCGACGGTGATGCTTTTTCCTTCGCGAAGAAGCGTGTAGTGCAGCGAACGGGCAGTAAAGAGTGCTGGATCAAGCACCTCTTCCCAACTCTCCACCCTTTTGCCATTTGCCAGTTGAAGGAAGTCGCCGGTTTTTATGCCCATCGTCTCAAATATTGATCCTTTCTCTACAAAAGCGGGATTATTGAGACTGGTACGTGACTCTCCAAGTGCCAGAGTGATTCCAATAAAAATTGCTGCAGCAAGGATAATATTCATTCCAACACCGCCAGCGAGCACAATCAGCCTTTGCCATACCGGTTTAGCCCTGAACTCCCAGGGCTGCGCCTCCTCGCCCTGAAAGTTGGTATCGAGGCTCTCATCAACCATACCTGCAATTTTGACATAGCCGCCAAGGGGAAAAAGGCCAAGACCATACTCGGTCTCTCCAATTGTCTTTTTCCAGAGTTTGAGGTCAAAAAAGTCGAACCCTATATAAAATTTGTCAACTCTCATCCCGAAGAGTTTTGCTGTCAGAAAATGGCCAAGCTCATGGGTTGTGACCAGAATGAAAATGGCAATAATAAAAAAAAATGTGGTACTCAAAACATCCATAAGAATCCTCTGTTTCTATAAAGAATAAAGTTGTAGCCGCCCTCTCACTGTTCTCTAACAGGGAGGTCAGGCAATAAGTTTTGTTGCAATTTCACGTGCCCACTGGTCTGCCTGAAGATAGTCATCAAGTTCAACCGGAGGGTAAGCGTCGTGAGCCTGCAAAGTTTTTTCTACTATGGCGGCAATATCGGTAAACCCTATTCTTCTGTCAAGGAATGCGGCAACAGCGATCTCGTTTGCTGCGTTCAGTACGGCAGGGGAGGTTCGACCTGCCTTGAGTGCCTCATAGGCCAGACGGAGTGCAGGGAAGCGAACCATATCCGGTTCTTCAAAGGTCAGGGTGCCAATTTTAGCCAGATCCAGTTTGGGTATACCGCTTGCGCACCGCTCAGGCCAGGCGAGAGCATAGGCAATCGGGGCGCGCATGTCGGGAGCACCAAGCTGTGCCATGACACAGCCATCACTATATTCAACCATGGAGTGAATGATGCTCTGGGGATGAACAACGACACCTATTTTTTCGGCAGGCACGTTGAAGAGCCAATGCGCTTCAATCACCTCAAGCCCTTTGTTCATCATGGTTGCAGAGTCAATGGTGATCTTTGCTCCCATGCTCCATTGCGGATGCTTCAGCGCCTGTTCCAGCTTCACCTGTTTCAACTCTTCAGCCGGAGTGTTGCGGAATGGCCCACCCGAAGCGGTGAGAATGATGCGTTCAACATCCTCAGGCCGGTGGCCCGCAAGTGACTGGAAAACCGCAGAGTGTTCACTGTCAACCGGCAGCAGATGAACCTTGTGCTTTTTTACCAGATCCGAGACAAGCTGACCCGCAACAACAAGTGTCTCTTTGTTGGCCAAAGCAATATGCTTGCCTGCTTTGATGGCGCGGAGCGTCGGTATCAGGCCAGCAGCTCCGACAATGGCGGATACCACCATATCAGATCCTTCAATTGCAGCAATGGTGCAAGCACCCTCAACCCCAAACAGAATTTCTGGTTTGTACTCTCCGCAGAGGTCACTCAGCTTTTTGGCCGACTTTTCATCCCTGATGGATACTGCCACGGGCCTGAACTCCTTAATCTGCTCAGCCAGTCGGGCAATATCCGAGCCAGCGGCGAGCGCGGTAACCTTGAACTTGTCAGGATGCTGCCGGACAACATCAAGGGTACTGACGCCGATTGAGCCTGTACAGCCAAGAATGGAGAGTGATCGCATAGTATGATGAACAAAAAATGTTACCGGGTTACAGGTGAATTATTGGCATGAAGTTATGCTTTTTCATGCAGGCTTACAAATGGGCTGTCGTTACCTCTCTGGAGTCAGGAGATCGTTTCTTTTTGCATTTTGCTGTTAATTGTGTTATACTTTCCACCCTGATTAAGGGTTCCTAGCTCAGTTGGTTAGAGCGACTGGTTTACACCCAGTAGGTCGGGGGTTCGACTCCCTCGGGACCCACAGTATAAGAAGAAGAAAATGATAAAAGGCAGATCGCACCTGCCTTTTATCATTTTCCGATTCACCTCTTTTCAGCTCTCCGTTGTTTTGCGTCCTTGTCTGAGCCTTGCAACAGCCTCCTCCAGCTCCTGCCGCTCTTTATCGGTGAGCTGTTCAGAGTTGCTCTGAGCATGGGGCACAATGCTCTCTTCGCTGTTTTCGATCTGCTGTTCATCGAGATGCTCCTCCTCAATCCGAACAGGGAAGAGCCCCTCGGGTCGCTTTCCAAGAATCTCCTCAATCTGGGGATACTGAAGCATCTCCTTTAAAAGAAGTTCACTGGCAAGTTTTTCAAGTTTGTCACGATTCTCTGTAAGGAGATTCATCACCTTCAGACGAGACTCTTCAACGATACTCATTACCTCTCTGTCGATGAGACGAGCTGTCTCCTCCCCATACTTTTTATCAATACCAGGGCTTCCATAGTAAGGGTTATTGCTCTCGTAAAATGAGAGGTTTCCCAGTTTTTCGCTCATGCCGTA
>CAIOLC010000129.1 GCA_903859055.1 uncultured Chlorobiaceae bacterium
ATGCCAGTTCCCAATGAGCAAATAAGCCCCTCTTGATGAATCTCAGCTTCAGCCAAAACAGGCTGCCTTTGTTTTTAAACGCAAGCTGCCGTCAAATAAAAAATAGTAAATTTCACAATAAGTTATTATCAAAAAGAAACATCACCATATAAACCACCCCACCTTATCCCCATGCCAACAACCATAAACGGCATCCCCCTCCACACTGTCACTTTCGGCAACCCATCCCTGCCGCACATCGTCTTTCTCCACGGCTTTCTCGGCTCGGGCAGTGACTGGCTTCCCGTGACGAGGGAGCTTCAGAACGACTACTGCTGCTTGATGGTTGATCTTCCCGGTCACGGGAGCGCCAACCTCCTGCAAACACAGCCTCCAGATGATTTTTTTATCCAGACCGTTGATGCGCTTGCCAATTTGCTTCGCCAATCAGCCGCGCCTCCTTGCTCTCTGGTGGGCTATTCGATGGGTGGCCGTATTGCGCTGGCGCTGCTGCTTCGTCATCCGGAACTCTTCAGCAAGGCGGTTATTATCTCCGCTTCCCCTGGACTCAAGACAGAAAAAGAGCGAATCGACAGGCAGGAGCATGACGAAAAAGTGGCACGAAAAATTGAAAGAAGCTTTGATAGTTTTATCGAGGCATGGTATGAGCAGCCGCTCTTCGCCACACTTAAAAGCCATCCGATCTTCAAGGAAGTTGAGAGCGAAAGAAAAATCAACGACCCTCAGAATCTCGCTCTGGCACTGAGGCTTTTGGGAACAGGACGGCAGCCCTCATTTTGGGAAGCGTTAAAGAAAAACAGCGTACCGGTAAGCTTTTTCGCAGGAGAAAAAGATGAACGCTACGTTGAGATTGGTCACCAAATGGTTAAGTTAACACCTCTATCCGATCTGGAAATTTTTCCGCATTGCGGCCATACCCTGCAGCTTGAAAACAGGGATTTGTTTCTGGATCGTTTGAAGAATTTTTTCAACCAGCAAGAGAAGAAGAACCAATGAGTACAGTGAACTGGATACCTGCAGGTGATTTTACGGACATCCTTTACCATAAAGCGGAAGGTATTGCAAAAATCACCATCAACCGGCCGGAGGTGAGAAACGCATTCCGTCCCCAGACTGTCGATGAGATGATTGCCGCCCTGTCGGATGCACGAAATGACGAGAGAATTGGTGTTGTCATTCTCACCGGTCAGGGAGAGAAGGCATTCTGCTCGGGAGGCGACCAGAAAATCAGGGGGAACGCCGGTTATGCCGACGGCAAAGGGGTTAACCGCTTGAATGTTCTCGACTTCCAGCGTGATATCCGTACCTGCCCGAAACCGGTCATTGCCATGGTTGCCGGTTACTCCATCGGCGGCGGCCACGTACTGCACATGCTCTGCGACCTCACCATTGCAGCAGAAAACGCCATCTTCGGCCAGACCGGCCCCAAGGTTGGCTCTTTTGATGGAGGATGGGGCGCAAGCTACATGGCGCGCCTTGTGGGCCAGAAAAAGGCTCGCGAAATATGGTTTCTCTGCCGCCAGTACAATGCCGCCGAGGCTCTTGCCATGGGACTGGTGAACACCGTTGTGCCGCTTGAGCGCCTCGAAGAGGAGACCGTGCAGTGGTGCCGCGAAATTCTGGCCAACTCTCCGCTTGCCATTCGCTGTCTGAAATCGGCCCTCAATGCCGAGTGTGATGGGCAGTCCGGCCTGCAGGAGCTTGCAGGAAATGCCACAATGCTCTATTATATGAGTGAGGAAGGGCAGGAGGGAAGAAATGCTTTTGTCGAAAAACGGAAACCCGATTTCAACAAATTTCCAAAACGACCTTGAACGCTTCGCATGTTATTCTCTACCGATATGCTATCCCTTTCACCGAGCCAATAACCGTCAAAGGGCAACGGCTTGTACAGAGGGAGGGCGTCATCATTGCACTGAGAAGTGTGGAGGGAGAACATGTTGCCTACGGCGAAATAGCGCCTCTCCCAGGGCTGCACAGGGAGACACTGCAATTAGCCGAAGCACAGATTGTTGAACTGTTGACTCAACGCAAACTGGCAGCTTCTCCCATTGAACTGGATGGACTC
>CAIOLC010000130.1 GCA_903859055.1 uncultured Chlorobiaceae bacterium
TAGTGGACATACCGGGGTATATTTATGTTTTTAAATACAGCAAATATACACATTTTAATTTCCCGATAACGGTTTTTTCGATAAGGGTCTAAATATTTGTGCTCTACCAGAATCTATGAGTGAGCAAAACTTTATTCCGGCTCCGCCACTCTCAGCCACAGCAGAAACGGGTAAACTACGGCTGACGCTACGGGCTGAATATAGGTATTTTTCGGTAAACAGGTGTGTTTCTCTTTATCCAAATGATTCCCGCAATTGTTACTCGATTGATTTCAAGGGCTTACCATCTGACATGCTATAAATATCTTCATCCGCATCAGCCAAAAAATCAAAAACGGGATTCGTTGCAACACTCTGCAACCACTCCTTTTCAGAGATATCCGTTACCAAATCATTCATCGAAAAATCTCCCTGCTCTTCCAACAAAACAACTTCCACTCTCTACCCCATCCGGAAGGGCAAACCTTTGAGAACGGTATAGTCAGGGTCGTCCATAATGGCCGCTGGCAGGAACAACAAAAACCGTCACGATGCTTTCATTAACCTCGTAGACTATACGATGCTTCTTGTTGAGGCGTCTTGACCAACACCCCGCCAAATCTCCTCGCAGTTGCTCAACTTTTCCCCTTCCTTTTGTCGGGTGGTCAATCAACTCTTCCAAAATTTTTTCCAGCTTCCTGATAATGGCTTTGTCGCCAAGCTTGTAAAAATAACTGATCTCTTTCTGCGCATCCGCTGAAATTATGAGAGTATAGTTTCCCATATCTTTTTTGGATCAGTTATCGTAATGAATCGGCCTGCCTTTATGTCCTCCCTGCCCCGCTCAATGGCCTCAAGGACTTTTGGATTAGAGAAATACTTATCCGTGTCGCTGATTTTTTTAGCAGGAATGATTTCGTAGGCCTCAGATTTCCCTGACTGAATAACAACTCGCTCCTTATTGGCCATGGTCAAGTACTTCTTGAGGTTCCTGCGTAACTCTGTTGTGCTTATCGCTATCATCATCACCTCTCTTTGTGTTTATACGCTTGCACTCTCTATAATAAACATTTTTTTGCCCTGAATAATCACACACCAGAGCCGGGCGACCAAACCCTCACAGCAAGACCGTTTCCCTTCTGAAATCTTCAGGTGTATTTTCCAATAGGGTAGCCCCCCCTTGCATGGCTTTTATCAGGAAATGGGCACGCGGTATACCCAACACACTCGCAGCCATGCCCGATGAAAGCCTTCCCTCTCTAAAGAAGGCCATAGCGGACTGTTCTTGAAGCAGCGCAGCAAATTGCTCTTCATCCTTATGCAGGCAGAGCAAGATTTCTTTGAGACAGGTTATTTGGCATGATTGTACCCCTATTCAAGAAATGCTTTAGGATTGACCGTAAAGTGCTTGAGCTTGTCGAACCGGTGGAAAATTTTCACCAGTTCATAAGTCAGTGGGGGGCGATTTGGTTATACTCATACAGCAACTAAAGGAGCCCCGACAATATCACTATAAGTGCCAATACGCTTTATACCCCTATCCCCAAGTTCAACAACCTGTGTGCAGTTTTTCAGCGTGGTGAGCTGGCGAGCAATAATGAGAATTGTCAAATCATGACCGAGGCTTTCTATAGCCTCCATCACCGCCTGTTCCGTCTCGTTGTCGAGAGTGCTGGTGGCTTCATCAAAAATGATAACATCAGCCTGTTTGTAAAGAGCGCGTGCAATGCCTATGCGCTGCCTCTGCCCTCCAGAAAGACGGACACCCCGCTCTCCGCAGAAGCTGGCTGGGGTTTTTCATACCCAATGCCTTGATAAACGGCTGCGCTGCGGAGAGCTGAAAGATTCTCTCCGGGGCAGTCAGCACGGCAAGATACGGCAGCACTGCGCCAATGCTGATAATTTCAGCAAACGATGCGCCAATCATTAACACCAGCAACAGCCCGAATTGCCCACTGCGCCTCGGCGCAATGTGGTGCCAGAGGCGTTTGAGAAGCGTTGTTATCTGTTGCTCACCGGAGGTTGAACTCATGAACGGGCTTCGTCGGTGGAGAAGAGCGCGTCCAGCGTTGGGGCGGTGAGAATGGTGCTGGCCCAAGTTTCGAGTTCGTGCTTCAAACCAGCAACGCCAGAGGCACCTCAGCAATGCTTGCTACCTCTTCCGCACTGAACCCGCTTGCCATGAGCTTGCGAGCAACCTTAAGCTGGCCTATTTCCATGCCCTCAACAACTCCTATCTCTTTGCCTATCTCTTTGCCTATTTCCATGCCCTCAACAACTCCTATCTCTTTGCCTATTTCCATGCCCTCAACAACTCCTATCTCTTTGCCTATTTCCATTCCCTCAACAA
>CAIOLC010000131.1 GCA_903859055.1 uncultured Chlorobiaceae bacterium
CGACCTCAAGAGAGATCTCGACAACGCGCAACTCTATACACCCGATCAGGTGCAGCAGGTTGTCTCGCTCTTTCTTGGCGGTGCCGACCGTGACCAGCTCGACCCAATCCTCGACCCCTGTGAAGCACGCTATACCAGCACGCTCGATGAGGATGGACAGGTGAAATTCAAGGGCAATGCCAAAGCCTTCTGCCGCTCAGCTCATACAGCTTCCTCTCCTCAATTTTGCCCTACAGCAACGCCGCATGGGAAAAGCTCTCGATTTTCCTGAACCAGCTTATCCCAAAACTTCCTGCACCGGTGGAGGAGGATCTCTCCAAGGGAATACTCGAAGCTATCGACATGGACAGCTACCGCGTCGAGAAGAGAGCGATGCAGAAAATCGTACTCCAGGACAGCGATGCCGAAATAGAGCCCATACCAATGGAAGGCGGTGGTCACAAACCCGAACCGGAGCTCGACCGTCTGAGCAATATCCTCAAAAGCTTCAACGACCGATGGGGCGGGCAACTGCAAGACCCCGAACGCCAGACCAAACGCATCATCGACGACATTGCGCCAAAAGTAGCCGAAAGCACAGCCTACCGGAACGCCAGGGAAAATACCCCGCACACCGCCCGCATGGTACACGACGAAGCACTCGGCAAAGTGATGCAACTCATCCTGAAAGATGATACCCAGTTCTACAAACTCTTCGTCGAAAACGATGCCTTCCGCCGCGAACTTGGTGATGTGGTCTTTGCTATGACAAACGGCTGACTAACGGAGGCACTTAAACATAGGCGACAGGAAGAGCGATGACCTTGGCTGAAAGTGGAATGTCGCGTTCGACAAGGCAAAGCAGGGCACCCTGCCCTATGGGGCGCCCCAGTTTGTTCAGTACATCGAAATGAACACGCGTATTCTGTGATGGCGATGCAGTTTTTTTTATTTCGACGGGAAAGAGTCGGTCTCCGGACTCGATAAGCAGATCAATCTCCTGCTGATCGGTATCACGATAAAAATAAAGGTTGCATTCGAGCCCGTTATGCCACCAGCTTTTGATCACCTCTCCAATCACCCAGGTTTCAAGTATTGCCCCTGACATGCTTCCCGCTTCGAGAGATCCTGGATCAGGCCAACGGGTCAGATAGGCTGCAAGCCCGGTGTCCAGAAAATAGAGTTTCGGTGTTTTGACCAGACGTTTCGTCAGATTGGTATGGTAAGGCTGCAAAAGGAACACCAGTCCCGAAGCCTCCAGTACAGACATCCATGCCTTGGCCGTCTTGTTATCAACTTCAACATCACGGGAAAGGCTGGCATAATTGAGTAATTGCCCCGTACGGGCAGCAACAGCAACCAGAAAACGGTGAAATGCCATGTGGTCTGAAACCTTCAGGAGATCCTGAACATCACGTTGAATGTAGGTCTGGATATAGGAGCGATAGAACAAATCTCTCACCATTGCACCTTGCTCATGAACGCGTGGAAACGAACCCATCCAGATCATCTGGTACAACTCCATTAAAGACAGCGGTGAAGAGGAGCGTGAAGCTTCAAGCCACTCGTTTGTGGGCATAAATGGTCGCGATGATGACGCTTGTCCGGCAAGCTCGGAATGGGAGAAACCAAGCAGGTCTATAATGGCGACCCTTCCCGCAAGGCTTTCGGTTATGCCCCGCATCAGATGAAACTTCTGCGATCCGGTAAGCCAGAACATCCCGTTGCGCTTCTCCCGATCAACGACTATCTTGATTGCACTGAATAATTGCGGGGCGTATTGGATTTCATCAATAATCAATGGCGGTTGCCAGGTTTGCAGAAAAAGTGCCGGATCACGTTGAGCAAGAGTGCGGGCATCAAGATCGTCAAGTGTCACATAGTTCCGTCCTGTTACAGCACGGTCACCGGCACATAATTCAAGCAGGGTCGTTTTACCAACCTGTCGCGGTCCGGTAACCAGCAGCACCGGAAAGCTTTCGCTGACCTTGTGGATGGTTTGTTCTGATGTTCGATGATACATGTGCCGTTTATTATGGAATTACTTTCCAAGATAAACGGGATAAGTGTAAAAACCAATTTCGGCTTGTTCAATAAAAGAGTAACTGCTACCATATTCCTGCTGGCAATCCTTCACGAACCTGTTTGCTGGTTCACTCCTTGTGTGCATATTGCGTGAAAGCGTTACGTCAAGAACTTCGCCCATTCATTGAACCGGAGTTGTTGCATGTCTGAGCCCCGGTTATTCATTTCACTCTTGCATGGGGAATGTTGGGGCTGCGGGGATCTACCGTGACTTCGCGCCGGGCTGGTGAGAGTACCAAATCCATATCCTCCATTGGCACTGCGCCAAGCAATACCCGGTACTCGACCGGTAATTCCTGACAGCGGATTTGCGTTGACGATAGATGAATCGATAGAACATTTGGATAATGGCATTGATAATTTCAGGCTGACTGTTTCTCCAAAACTCAAATTAATAGAGCTTCAGCAAAACATCGGCAGGGATATGAAGCTCTTTATGCAGGAGGCGAATCTGCCGTACTGATAATGGGCGTTTCCGGTTTAACAGGTCACTTGTCCGGCTTTTCGATCCGATAATCTTTGTCAAATCCTGTTGGTCAAGTCCAATTTGATCCATTCGAAACTTAATGGCTTCTATCGGATCAGGATTATCGACAAAAAAGTGCTCCTCTTCATAGTTTTCAATCAGAATCCCAAGGATTTCGAGTTCATCGCCCTCTGTTGTACCCTGTTTCGCTGTAAATATCTCCTCAAGGCGGTTGAGCGCCTCTTGATAGTCCAGCTCTGTTTTTATCGGTCTGATCTGCATGACAGCTCCTTAAATTTGTGTTGCGTTAATTTTGTCGTATTCGGTATGAGTTCCCACAAACCGGATGAAGAGTTGGCCATAATCAAAGTTAATCATGGTAATCAGCCGGTATTTGTTGCCTTTGATGTTAAATACCACCCGGTTGCTGTTCAGAATGCTTGCCGTTGGATAGTGTTGTTTCAATTCATGTGGTGAACACCAATGAGCTTGCCGAACCTCCTTGAACCAGGCTTTGAGCGGTTGTTCAGCATCGCAGTGCTCAGTCCAAAACTGAACCAGGGATTTTCGCGAAATAACTCTCAACGCTTCACTTGGTTATGGTTTTGCCTCAAATGTACAAAGTTCCCCAAAAGGGAACAACAGGAAGCCAAAAAAAAGCTATAGCCGTACACAAAGCCAGGAAAACTTCTGGAGCCAATCAACAACAGGTTTATGTGGACTTACCGCTTTGTCAACAAGTCTTTAAGGTTTTGCTTGAATCCCATTTTGTCGCTTTCTGGAGATGTTTAATTCCTTGAGAGGGGTTTTATGTGTTTTTTTGATAAATCCGTGTAAAATGACTATCTGGCGGTCAACAAGAGAGCAAAAAAATGTTCGTCCAACAACCCCGTCAGGGCCTTGTGCCCTGATTTCAATGCTGCGGCAAGGCTTGGTCATCGTGAAGCTCAAAAGATGTTAACAAAAAAAGGGCGCAGTTGGTGAGCCATTATTTTCCATGCCGGCTACAACTCAAATCCCTACTCCGGCTTCAAATGCGGAAAGAAAATCACATCACGAATTGAATCCTGACCGGTTAGAATCATCACCAGCCGGTCGACTCCGATGCCAAGGCCAGCGCATGGCGGCATGCCGTATTCGATGGCGCGGAGAAAGTCCTCATCCACAATCATCGCCTCCTCATCGCCACGTTGCCGTAACCGGGACTGCGACTCCAGCCTTTCGCGCTGAATGACGGGGTCGTTCAGCTCCGAGAATGAGTTGCACACCTCTTTGCCTCCGACAATGAGTTCAAATCGTTCGACGATGCCCGGCTGAGAGGGGTGCTCTTTGGCCAAGGGCGACATTTCGGTGGGGTAGTCGGTGATAAAGGTTGGCTGAATGAGCTTTGGCTCTACAAATTCACCGAAAATTTCATCAATGATCTTGCCTGTGCTGATTTTTGGATCGAGTTCAAGACCGAGATCCTTGGCGGTGTAGCGAAGCTCCTCTTCAGATTGTCCGCTGATATTTTTGCCGGTGTATTCGGCAATGGCATCGATAATGCTCAGTCGGCGAAATGGAGTTTTAAGGCTGATCTCGCTGCCAAGAAACATGGTGCTGTCGCTCTTGTTGACGGCAAGAGCGGTCTGGAAGATCAGCTCCTCAACCATTTTCATCATCCAGTTGTAATCTTTATAGGCAACATAGAGCTCAACCTGGGTAAACTCCGGGTTGTGGAAGCGGTCGATCCCTTCGTTGCGGAAATCTTTGGCGAACTCAAAGACACCGTCAAAGCCTCCAACAATGAGTCGCTTGAGGTAAAGTTCGTTGGCGATGCGCAGGTAGAGCTGCATGTCGAGCGCATTGTGGTGCGTGGTGAAGGGACGGGCTGCGGCACCTCCGTAGATGGGCTGCAGAATAGGGGTTTCAACCTCAAGCCACCCCTGCCCGGTGAAAAAGTTCCGCATGGAGGAGACAATGGCTGATCGCTTGATAAAGGTCTGCTTGACCTCCGGGTTGACAATCAGGTCGACATAGCGCTGGCGGTAGCGCATCTCTTTGTCGCTGAAGGCATCAAAGACAACCTTTTCTCCATCAACCTCTTTCTCCTTGGCGACCGGGATTGGGCGCAGCGATTTTGTGAGCAGCTCCAGCGATTCGGCGTGGACCGATATTTCACCGGTTTTGGTTCTGAAGGAGAAACCCTTGACCCCTACAATATCACCGATGTCGAGCAGTTTGAAGGTGTTGTAGGTCACCTCACCGACCTCATCCTTTTTTATGTAGATCTGGATTCTGCCGTTCGAGTCCTGAAGATGAAAAAATGAGGCTTTTCCCATCTTTCTGATGGTCATGATTCTGCCAGCGACAGAGACGGGAGCTTTAACCTCTTCTTCAAAATTCTCTATGATTTCTTTGGACGAGTCTGTTACTTCAAATTGGGTCGGATAGGGGTTTATCCCTGCATCCATAAGGTGCTGCCGCTCTTCAAGACGACGCAGCATCTGGTCATTCAGTGATATCTGGAGTGGCTGTTCCTGGCTCTTGTTGTTCTGCTCGTTCTCGTTCTCTTTCTGCATCATGGTTATTCAGTGGGTAATAAATAATAGTCGTAAATTCTCGTGCAATTCAGGCCCTTAAAGGGTTTTGTACCAGACGTAGGGAATGGTGCTGATTTTCTGAAAAAAAGAGCGATAGGCCCGTTTTGAGAAGACATCATAACTGTTCTTTTCAATCGCCGTTAATATATTGCCATAGTTGATGCTGCTGATAGCGACACCGAAGCGGCTCCTTCGCTCCAGCATGGGAATCCCTTTATCCGACAAGCGGTAGTAGTTTCTGGCCCTTTCAATCTGAAACTTCATCAGCTCAATGAAGTTCTCGTTCATGCTCTTCTGCATCAGCTCTTCACTTGAGTAGTTGAAACGCTGGAGATCCTCAAGGGGAAGGTAGATTCGGCCTCGGTTGACATCCTCCCCGACATCGCGAAGGATGTTGGTCAACTGCATGGCAATGCCAAGCTCAATGGCATGTTGCAGTGCCTGTTTATCGCTGTAGCCAAAAATTTCAGAGGTCATCAGACCAACGACTGCGGCCACTTTATAGCAGTAGACGTAAAGATCCTCAAAGGTCTCAAAGGGTTTAAACTCAATATCCATGGCGACACCATCCATCAGATCAAGAGGCAGATCGATGGAGATTGAATAACTTTTCAGGGTCTCGTGCCAGGCCATCATAATGGGATCGTTCTCAACGTTCCCTGCATAGCAGGCCTTGAGTTTCGATTTCCAGCTCTCAAGCATCCGGCTGATCTCCTCTCTGGTGATCAGCCCATGCGCGAGCTTCTCCTCTGCCATATCGACAACGTCATCGACAGTTCTCAGCAGGGCATAGATAGCAAAAATAGGTTGCTGCTGTTTTTTGGGCAGAAAGAGAGTTGCAAGGTAGAACGTTTTTGCGTGCTCTTTTGAAATATTGCGGCAGTATTTGTAAGCATCGTCAAGCGTTATCAGCTTTTCCCTCTCCTGAGAGGCAGAGTTGATGCTATCGTTCTGATTCATCTGATATGCGCTTAGAGTTGCCTGTTGGTCTCAGGTAAAGCTTTTCCACCTTCCCATGATAGGGGGGAAAGCAAAAATGCTTACCTTCCAAAACGGTTCGAATATGATTCGAGAGTGAACCGCCAAGATAAAACAATGGTTGTAATATAGCAACATGCCAGATTGTTGGCCATTTTCATTTATTTTCAATCGCACGTTATCAGATCCCTTTTGAATACTGTTACCTCTGAACAGAAACGGGAGAAGGCTTTTCTTGTAGGCCTCTGCTCTCCCCCCGAAACACCCCGCTCCCTGGTTGAGGAGTATCTTGATGAACTCGCCTTTCTTGCCGATACGGCTGGCGCTGATGTGGTCGATTCATTTATCCAGGATCGGAAGTCGCGTGATCCTGCCTATTGTATCGGTAAAGGCAAAGTTGAAGAGCTTGTCGCTTTTGTGAAGGAGCAGGAGATAGATCTGGTGATTTTTGATGATGATCTTTCGCCTGCCCAGGCAAGAAACCTTGAACAGGCTCTGGAGTGCAAGGTTATTGATCGTACAGGCCTGATTCTGCAAATCTTTGCTATCAGGGCTCAGTCGGCGCAGGCCAAAATGCAGGTGGAGCTTGCCCAACTTGAGTATATGCTTCCCCGATTATCCGGAAAGTGGACTCACCTCTCGAAGCAGAAGGGAGGTATTGGCAACAAGGGGCCTGGTGAAACCCAGATTGAGACTGACCGTCGTCTGGTTCGTGACCGAATCTCCCTTCTGAAAAAAAAGCTGAAAGAGGTTGCCCTGCAGCATGATACCCAGACGCGCAGTCGCCAGTCGGTGCAGCGGCTCTCTCTGGTGGGCTATACGAATGCTGGCAAGTCAACATTGATGAACGCCCTTTGCCCTGAGGCTGAGGCTTTTGCCGAGAATCGCCTCTTTGCCACGCTCGACACAAAAACCCGTCGTCTGGAGCTGAATATTAACAAGCTTCTGCTGTTGTCGGATACGGTAGGTTTTATCCGCAAACTGCCGCACACGCTTGTGGAGAGTTTTAAATCGACTCTTGATGAGGTGTTGCAGGCCGATTTTCTGCTTCATGTGGTTGATATCAGCCATCCAGGTTTTGAGGATCAGATGAGTGTGGTGCGCGATACCTTGAAGGAGATCGGTGTCAGCCACGATAATATTATTGAGGTGTTCAACAAAATTGATGCGCTCGAAGATCCGGCACAGTTGCGGGAGATCGAGGAAAAATATCCCGAAGCTGTTTTTATCTCTGCCGTGCGGGGAATCAATATCTCACTGCTCAAGGAGACGATTGGCCAGCAGGTGGCGCGAGAATACACGGAACGTCATATCAGTATCCATGTCTCCAATTACAAGCTGATTGCCTCTTTGTATGAGCTTACTGAAGTGATTGACAAAAAATATGTGGATGAAGAGGTTGAACTGACCTTCAGGGTGCGAAAGAGCCATCTTCAGCAGATTGATGCCCTTCTTGATCCCATTATCAACTCTTCACAACCAATCCAATCATGACGCTGGAGATTTACAACTCTACAAAAAGGCAAATTCCGGAAGAGTTGCTTGAAAAGGCCGTGCTGCTGGTTTTGGAGCGAGAGGGTTACCGTGTGGAGTCGGTCGTTGGCGTCTATTGTGGCAACAAAATGATTCAGCGTATCAATCGTGAGTTTCTTCAGCACGATTATCCGACCGACACCATCACCTTCCGCTACAACAAGGGGAGTGAGGTTGATGGAGAATATTATATTTCGCTTGATGTGGTCAAAGAAAATGCTGCAAAGTATAATGTTGATTTTCAGGAGGAGCTTCTCCGCGTCACCGTTCATTCAGCGCTGCATCTGATCGGTTATGATGATCAATCGCCGGAAGATCGGGCTGCCATGCAGGAGAAAGAGGTTTTTTATCTTCGGCAGGTGAGTCTCTTGTTGGCCGATGGCGGTGAACAAGGGGGGGCTAAGTGATTTTTTTTTTATGTTCTTTCAGAAGAGGTTTTCATAACTATTATTGTCTATAAAAAAGGAGGTATTTCCCGATGAAAAAATTGGCATCATTGTTGTTTCTCTCTCTTGCATTCCATGCTCAACCTCTCTTTGCGGCCGAGCATACAACAGATTCGGTAACTCCGGAACGCTCGCTGCAAAAGCTTCTTGATGGTAATAAAAAGTTTGCAAAGCTGGGTGTTGTCAAAAACCTTGAAAAGGCGGTTTCGGTAAAACGTCGAGTTGAGCTGGCCAAGGGGCAGAAGCCTTATGCGGTCATTATTGCCTGTTCAGATTCACGCGTATCTCCTGAGATTCTTTTTGACAAAGGGCTTGGAGAGATTTTTGTCGTTCGTGTCGCGGGCAATATTGTTGGACCACACGAGCTTGGATCGGTTGAATATGCAGTTGAACATCTTGGAGTAAGGCTGGTCTTGGTGCTCGGCCATGAACGGTGCGGAGCGGTAACGGCAGCCTATGATGCCCATATTGCAGGGAGCAAGGTTGAAGGAAATATCGGTACAATTATTGAAGCTATTGATCCGGCAGTCACCACTGTTCTCTCCCGTGGTATAAAAGGCGATAAGGCTGATCTGGTCGATCAGTGCATCAATGAGAATGTTCGTCTTGTTGCAGCTCAGGTAGAATCTCGTTCACCAATTCTCCGCGAGGCTGTTGAAAAGGGTCATATCAAGATTGTCAAGGCCTGTTATGACCTTGATGAGGGTAAATTTGATGGTGATGAGGGGTGGGTTAATCTCATTCCATAAGTTCCGGTCAAGCGATGCTGATAATACGCCCCTCTTTATCAAGTGGTGGATAGGGGCTCTCTTTTTCACGCAACTCACGGCTCAGACGAGGGTAGGCCAGCTCAAAAAGCTTTTTTTCAAGAGATTCCTGCCCGACACCTGGTTGGTGGTACATTCCTTTGAGGGTTCTCTGCCGTTGAGCCTCAAAAAGAACCACTGCAGTGGCAACCGAGACGTTCAGTGACTCTCCCATGCCGAGCATCGGTATGGTAATGGCGATGTCGGCTCCCTTGATAGCCTCTTGTGATACTCCATCCCACTCGGCACCTACGACAAGGGCGGTGGGAATGGTATAGTCAACAGCTCTGAAATCCTGGCACTCTTTCCTGTTTGTAGCCACAAGAATCTGCATTCCGGCTGCTGACAGCTCACGGTAGACGCTCTCGACATCAGGATAGAGCTTCATGGTTATCCATTTGCTTGTGCCAGCCGCAGCATTCTGTTCCGTGTAAATCGATTTTCTGTATGAAATGGCATGAATTTTACCAATACCAACACCGTCACAGCTTCGGATGATAGCCGAGAGGTTGTGGGCTTTGTTGACATTGTCCATGACCACCGTAAGATCCGGTTGGCGGTGACGCAGCATCGCATGAATTTTTCGGAATCGTTCAGGAGAGATCAAAATTGTGGATGAGGGTGATGAAGTTGATGAAGGTCAATACTCTCCAAGATAGTCTCTTTTTTTGATGAATTGAAAGTGCTTTGTTTTCTTGATCAATGCTGTTGTTGTTCTCTCCTTCTTGCGGAGCTTACTTTTTTTAAGTATATCACTGATGACCCGCTCCGGAGCGGCAACAAATCCAGACTGAGGTTGATTCGTACGGCTGCAATACTATGAGGCTTCATCATCACAATAAGAAACACCCCTGTCTTGAGCGGCTGCTAAAGACAGCAACGCCGATTACCCTCGACTCTACTTCAAAAGTGCTCATCCTGAGTGATCTTCACCTGGGTAATGGTGGCCGACGTGACGAATTCCGGCGCAATGCGGGATTGGTAAAAACCATGCTCGGGAGCTATTACCTGCCTGAAAAATATAGTCTTGTCCTCAATGGTGATATCGAGGAGCTTTTCAAGTTTTCTCTTGAGAGTATTGTTGCCGAATGGAGTCAGTTGTATGACCTCTTTTTACAGTTTGAGCTGAATGGTTTTTTGTTGAAAACATACGGAAATCATGATGCCTCCTTGATTGAGGAAAAAGAGTACAGACTCGCCTCTTCAATGGTGAACGCTCTTAAGTTCCAGTATGGCAGTGACACGCTTCTGCTTTTTCATGGGCATCAGGCTTCTGAGCTGTTGTGGGAGACCTATCCGATGGTCAGTCGGTCGGTTATCTTTTTTATACGATACATTGCCAAACCTGTCGGCATCAGGAATTTTACCAAAGCATACAACAGTACCCGGAAGGTTGCCATAGAGAAATCGATTTATGAATTCTCGAACCAGGCGAAAATTGTCTCGATCATCGGGCATACGCACCGCCCCCTCTTTGAATCCCTCTCAAAGGTGGACTTTCTGAACTTCAGGATTGAAGAGCTTTGCCGTGCTTATCCATCTGCTGACAGTGAGCAGCGTACTGATATTGAGCAGATCATTGCGTCGCTGAAAACAGAACTGGAAGCCTCTTACAAGCAGGGGAAGAAGATTGGTTTGCGAAGTGGTCGCTATAAAAATATTACTATTCCAAGTATTTTCAACTCTGGTTGCACCATTGGTAAACGTGGTATTACAGCTCTTGAAATTGAGGGGAACAAGATACGTCTTGTCTATTGGTATATTGGCAAGCAGAGCCGTAAATTTATCAGTGTTCGCAGTAACCAGCCGACAGAGCTCGGTTCAACAGGTTTTTCACGAGTGGTTTTGAATGAAGACTCGCTTGACTATGTTTTTTCTCGCATTCGTTTACTGGCGTAAAGCGGGAGCACTCATTTTTACTCGAAGTCAAATCTTTGCGGATATTTGTGCGATTCAAACACTACATCAGATTCTGAGGATCAACATCAACGATAAAGCTAACTCCCGATGAGCGAAAACGTGCTTTTATCTCGTTCCCCAGGTGTTTGATAAAAAGGGGAGAGAGTTTGCCGTTGATGAGCTTGACAAGGAGGTGATATCGGTACCGATCTCTGATTTTGGCGATACATGCCGGAGCTGGTCCAAGAATGACTCCCTTTTCTGATGGGAGGTGATGCGACAGACTCTCTTTGCAGTAGAGTGCTGCTGCTGCCGCCTCTTGTTCATCTTCGGAGGAGCATTCAAATTTTATGAGCCGCGAGGCTGGGGGGTAAAAAAGCTCCTGGCGGATTGCACTCTCGTTGCTGTAAAATTGTTCAAAGCTTCCATGCAGTATCGCTTTAAAGAGATCGTTGTCCCGGTTGTAGACTTGCAGGTAGACTTCACCCGGTTTTAAGGCGCGTCCGGCACGTCCGGCCACCTGGGTGAGGAGAGAGAAGATTCGTTCTGATGCCCTGAAATCAGGGATATTGAGTCCAATGTCGGCCATAAGCACTCCCACAAGGGTTACTGAAGGAAAATCGAGCCCTTTGGCAACCATCTGTGTGCCGAGAAGAATGCGGGCCTTGCGATCGTGAAACTCTTTGAGAATCCGTCCGTGAGAGCCTTTGGTGGTGGTGGTATCGACATCCATCCTGAGAATCTTCTCCTCGGGAAAGAGGGTTTGCAGCTCCTCTTCTATGCGCTCGGTGCCGCTGCTTTTATAAAAAAGTTCTGCTGATCCACATGTTTTACATGAAGCGGTGAATCTTTCGGTGTGTCCGCAATAGTGGCAGCGGAGCTGTTTTTGGGTGGCATGATACACAAGAGGGATGTTGCAAAACTTGCAGAGTGGAATATGGCCGCAGCTCAGGCAGAAGATGCTCCCGGCAAACCCTCGTCTGTTCTGCAGAAGAATAACCTGTTCATCTTTTTCAAGCCGGCGAGCTATCTGCTGGTAGAGGAGCTCTGAAATTGATGCTGAGGCTTTTGGATTGTCTTTCATCCAGACAAGGTGGATGAGAGGCATTGCTGCCCCATCGATCCTTTCTGGAAGGTTGATCAGGCTGTATTTGCCACTCTTTGCGTTATGGTATGATTCGAAAGAGGGAGTGGCCGAGCCGAGCAGGCAAATTGCCTTGCTCAACATTGCTCTCATAACAGCCGTATCGCGGGCATGGTAGCGGGGATTACGGTCTTGCTTGTAAGCGCTGTCGTGCTCTTCATCAACAATGATTGCGCCAAGGTTTTCGATGGGTGCAAAAATGGTTGAGCGGGCCCCAAGGGCAATTTTTGTTTTTCCTTCACGGATGCTGTGCCAAGCCTCATATTTTTCCTGTTCACTCATCGCGCTGTGCATGATGGTAATGTCACCATCAAAGTGTTCGCGGAATCGCCCGGCGGTTTGAGGGGTTAGCGCTATTTCAGGCACCAGAACAATGGCGCTTTTTCCTGCAGCAAGGACTGTTTTCAGGAACTCAATATAGACAAGAGTTTTACCACTTCCAGTGACACCGTGCAGAAGAAACGTTCGGTATTCCTGTTGTTCAAAAGAGCCACGGAGTTGCTCGAGAGCACTCTGTTGGGCAGTGGTAAGTGTTTTTGGAGATTGTGGCTTTTCAGAAAAACCGGTCGAAAAGTGGCTAGTTACCTCGAGTTGCACGGTTTCAACCAACCCTTTATGGACAAGGGTATTGAGGATCTCCCGCGAGGTGTTGAGTGTTTCTGGAAGAGCGTACTCGGGGTACAATGAGAGAAGCATCGTGAAGGTGTCAAGCTGTTTTTGCGCCTTCTTCAGACTCTCTTCCCCTTTTTCAGGTACAGGATATACTGTGCGGTAAGCTGTTTTTTGTTTTGGCTTTCTTGATAAAAACTTTTTTGTAAGTCGCAGATGCCCACCCCTCTCAAGTTCAGCAATGGTTCGGTAGAGCTGTTTTTTTCCGAGGCGACGCTGAAGCTGGGTAATGGTCAGCCGCTTCTCTGTCGTGAGTATCTTTATGATTGATCGTCGCAGTGCGGTGTTGATTATTTTCGGGCTCTCTGCATTCAGTTCAAAACCGGTCACTTCGACAATATCGTGAACGGTGGTTCTCACTGCGGAGGGAAGCGCTGCCGTCAGGGTATCAATCTCCCTTGTGAGATAGTAATCAGCCATCCACAGGGTGAGTTGCAGGAGTTCCGGGTTCAGGACGCGTCGCCCACCGTAGAGAATGTCAGAGATCTCAATATTGGAGACCTCTTCGCTCTCTTTGGTGAGAATATCGAGAATATAGCCAGTTGCTACACCTCCATTACCACCTTTTACTGAGAGAAGTACCAGGCATCCAGCCTTGATCTCTTCATCCCGGGTATCGGAAAGCTTGACAAGAAATGGCTCTCCTCTGAAAAATTTTTCTGCTATGGTCAGTGCATACATGGCGATGAATGAAAAAAGCCAGTACTTTGGTACTGACTTTTTTATGAATGAATGGGGCCTGCCTGCTTTTCAGGAGACAAGAGCCTGAAGAATTCTGTCGCGGATCTCCTCTACTTTTCCTGTGCCAATGATGGCGTGAAAACGGGGTGCACTAAGGCTTCCGTTTTGCGATAATCCTGTGTAGTATTCAATGAGCGGGGCAGTTTGGGCATGGTATATCTGGAGCCGTTTTTTAACAGTTTCTGCGTTATCATCCTCTCTTTGAACGAGAGGTTCGCCGCTCTCATCATCAATTCCCTCATTTGTTGGCGGATTAAACTGGATATGATAGGTTCTTCCTGAAGGGGGGTGGACCCTCCGTCCACTCATTCGCTGAATGATATCGTCATCTTCTACACTGATTTCAACCACATGATCAATGCGTACCCCATCTTTTCCGAGAGCTTCAGCCTGGGCAAGAGTCCTTGGAAAACCGTCAAAAAGGCATCCGTTGAGACAGTCGGCCTCTTTCAGACGCTCTTTGACAAGGCCGATAATGATCTCGTCAGAGACCAGTTGGCCTGCCTCCATTATTTTTTTTGCCGCAACACCGAGAGCTGTTCCTGCGCTTACAGCAGAACGCAGCATATCCCCGGTGGATATCTGCGGTATACCAAGGGTTTTTGATATGTAGTTTGATTGTGTGCCTTTTCCGGCCCCGGGAGCTCCCAATAGAATAATTCTCATTAAACGATTTTTAGAGGGTTTTTTTGTGTGGTCACAATCGTGATTTTTTGCTTTGATGGTTTTGTCTCGGAGAAAGAGGACTCTGTTCCTGGTACGCTCTCCGCGACACTCTGCTCCTGATTGCTTTCTGAAGTTATTCCAGAAGGGAGAGCCTCCTCTCGTTTTACCGAGTGCTTTATCTGGATGGTTTGTACCAGTGGTCTTTTTTTGAATTCAATCGGTGTGGCTTTGGCTACGCTTTCAGGTTTAGCCTTCTGGGGTATTGGTTTATCATTAAACATCTGCAGCATTTCTTCTGTTGAACTTTTACTGTCAAGAGAACGGTAGTGGTAATCCTCTTCTGAAATCTGATGTTTATTGAAATTGAAGTCCATCGCGCCAAGCATCATTCTGATGACTCTGCGGCTCTCTCCAAGGTCACCTCTTGACTCAATCTGGGTCTCTGCTTTGGCATGGACGGTTGTTATCAGAAACCCGCTGCTGTCTTTTTCTTCAAAGAGTCCGAAAGTGACATTGATCTTCATGCCGAAAAGAAGAACGGAGCTGACTTCGGCTCGAATGGTGGTCATGCCTCCAGGAGCTGCTTTTTCACTGATTGCAAACCACCCAATCCAGTGGTAAATTTTGTCCAGAATAAATGCTGATATTACAGCCAATGGTTTTCCATACCGCCGTACTCTTAATTCATCAAAAACGGGTTTTTCTGATGTGTGTGTGGCATTGGAGGTAATGCCGTGGTATGCTTTGTTAAATTCGTTCTGAAAAGGAATGTAATCGTGCAACTCCATAATTATTGATAGTGTTAGAGATTATTGCGGCTCATTCAAG
>CAIOLC010000132.1 GCA_903859055.1 uncultured Chlorobiaceae bacterium
GACTTCCTTTACAGCACGGTCAATACCTCTCTTCAGATCAATTGGACGAGCACCGGCAGTGACGTTCTTGAGACCTTCACGATAGATGGCCTGTGCAAGCACCGTAGCAGTGGTTGTACCGTCACCGGCGACATCGCTGGTCTTCGATGCAACTTCACGCACCATCTGGGCACCCATGTTCTCGAAAGGATCAGAAAGTTCGATCTCTTTTGCAACGGTGACGCCGTCTTTGGTTGAGGTCGGAGCACCGAATTTTTTGTCAATCAGTACATTACGTCCGGCAGGTCCGAGCGTAACTTTCACAGCATTTGCCAATTTGTCAACGCCAACTTTAAGTTTGGCCCTGGCTTCAGCATCAAAAAGAATATCTTTTGCAGTCATTGTACTGTTCTCCTCCAATAAGGTTTTAAAAGGTTCGTAACTATTAAAGAATGGCGAAAATATCCGACTCACGCATGATGAGGTAATCCTCACCTTCCACGCTCACTTCGGTGCCGGAATATTTACCATAAAGCACTTTGTCGCCAGCCTTCACCTGCATTTCAAGCAGTTGACCGCTATCAGCAACTTTACCTGCACCTACGGCAATAACTTCACCATACTGCGGTTTTTCTTTTCCTGTATCAGGAATATAAAGGCCGCCCTTGGTTTTTTCTTCCGCCGCTGCAGGCTTAACAATAACTCGATCAGCTAAGGGTTTCAAGTTCATTGTCTTCTCTCGTTTGGGTTTTTGATTGAATAGTAAGATACTACGGTAAACAATTTATACCATTTTTAGCACTCCAACACAGAGAGTGCTAAAAATGATTTCCAATAATAAGAAATATTTTATTTCATCCAAACCTTTTCTTTCCGGGTGAACAGAATTTTTCACGTGCGCAACAGATACCATGAACCAGCCACTCTGCTACACTATCGGTAAAATAACCCTGGAAAAAATGGCCTGCATCCACTCAAAAATGAAGGATGATACGGCAACCCCTGAAGATCGGATTCTTGGAACTCTTCTGGAGGAGATCACTGCTCTTGCAAAAAACCGCATCTCGGTTGCATCGAACGAAACCGAGTTCAGCAAGGGCGGTGACGTGTGGGTTGAACGCACGCAGGGGCACTTTCCGCACATCAGGCTGCACGGCGGCGCACTGGAGGACGATCCGCTTGTCTGAACCTTGATTCTCCTGATTGCCCTGATGAGCTTGATTATTTATTGCACGAACTCAAATCAAGCCAATCCCTGAATCCTTTAATCAAGGTTTAGACAAGCTCCTTGATATACCGCCCCGTCAGCGACTCATCGCAAAGCGCGATCGCTTCGGGTGTCCCTTCGACCACAATGGAACCCCCTTTGTCTCCAGCGCCGGGCCCGAGATCAATAACCCAGTCGGCCTGTTTGATGATATCCGGGTTATGCTCAATAACAACAAGGGTATTTTTCTGTTCCAGTAACTTTTCAAAACAGAGTATCAGCTTGTTGATATCCTCAAAATGGAGACCTGTGGTTGGTTCATCAAAGATAAAAAGTGTGTGCGCTGTATCGGCATGAGCAATAAAGCTTGCCAACTTGAGGCGTTGCGCCTCCCCACCCGAAAGAGTACTGGAAGACTGGCCAAGCCTGATATAGCCAAGCCCCACCTCATCAAGCACCATCAGTTTTTTGACAATACTCTTCTCTCGACTAAAAAAGCTGATCGCCTCCTCAACCGTCATATCGAGCACCTCGGCAATGGACTTGCCCTCATACTTGACGGCAAGTGCCTCCGGCTTGTAGCGAAGTCCTTCGCAATCTTCACACACAGCATCAATATCAGCAAGAAACTGCATTTCAATATGCACACTTCCTTCACCCGCACAGGTTTCACAACGACCGCCCGGAATGTTGAAAGAGAAATAGCCAGCCTTCAGTCTTCTCTGTTGGCCATCCCTGGTTTGCGCAAAAAGATTGCGGATATCATCAAATATTTTAAGGTATGTAACAGGATTACTACGACTTGATTTACCAATTGGCGACTGGTCAACATGCTCCACCCGATCCACAAGCCATGCGCCCGACATTGATCGGTGGGCACCAACACTCTCCTTTGTCCCTGCCTTTGCCCGGGAGATTCCCTTATGGAGAATATCATTGACCAGGGTAGACTTGCCTGAACCACTCACGCCAGTCACGCAGGTCATGACGCTGAGAGGAAAACGCACATTGATATTCTTCAGGTTGTTCTGCATTGCGCCGTCAATCTCAATGCAGTAGGTAAAATCAACAGTTCTGCGACACTGCGGTACCGCAATCTCTTTCTTGCCATTGAGATATTGGGCGGTAAGCGACAGACCTCTCTCCCTCATCTCTGCAACCGAACCATGAAAAACCACCTCGCCACCCAGACGCCCTGCATAAGGACCCAAATCAATCACCTCATCAGCAGCCTCAATAATTTCACGATCGTGTTCAACAACCACCACGGTATTACCAAGATCACGCAGCTTCCTGAGCAACGTGATGAGACGCGCTGAATCACTTTGATGCAGACCAATACTGGGCTCATCGAGAATATAGATGGCACCGACAAGCGGAGAGCCGAGAGAGGTGGAAAGATTGATGCGCTGAAACTCGCCACCACTCAGCGTGTGGGTCAGGCGGTCAAGAGAGAGATAGTTCAAGCCAACATCAAGCAGATAACCGAGACGCTTGATGATCTCCTGCAAAATAACATCTGCCACCTTTCGATCAAAAGGCGAAATCTCAAGATTACGGAAAAAATCCGAGGCCTCTGCAATATTCATGCGCGACACCTCGGCAATATCCCGACCAGAAACCCTCACGAGCCGTGCATCAGGATTAAGACGGCTCCCCTCACAATCAGGACAGGTCGCATAGCCTCGGTAACGACTCAAAAAGACCCTGTAGTGCATCTTGTAACCAGCATCTTTTTCTATCTCGGCAAAAAACGCACGGATTCCCGAATAGCGTCCATCAGCCATCCCCTTCCAGATCATCTCCTTTTGCGCATAGGTAAGCTTTTCATAAGGGACGCTGATCGGAACAGCCATATCGTCCGCATATTCCAGAAGCTCCATGAGATTCCAGCGATATTTTTCCGAGTTCCAGCAAGCAATGGCACCCTCTTCAAGCGTGAGAGACTTGTTCGGCACAACAGCATCTTCATCAATACCGGAAATACGCCCGAATCCCTGACAGGTTGTGCAGGCACCAATAGGAGAATTAAAGGCGAAAAGCTGGGGAGATGGTTCCTGATATTCAATACCGTTCAATTCAAGGCGATCACTGAAAAGAAAAGTCTTGCCTCCAACAACTTTCAAAACAGCATAGCCCCCCGATTCATTGAAGCAGCTCTCTGCAGCTTGCGACACCCGACTGAAAACTTTCTCATCATGACGCGCTACAAAACGGTCAACCAGCACAAGAAGCATTGCCCGCTCAGAGATCGGCATCTCCAACACTCGCGTGCAGGCGGCAGCCTGGTTAAGATCAAGCACCTCTTCACCGGCAACAACTCTGAAAAATCCCTTTTTAAGAAGGTTTGCTATCTCATCCTGCACGGAGCAACTATGGTGTCCGGCATCCTGATGGGCAGGAAAAAAAAAGCTGGCATAAAATTTTGTCCCCTCATCAAAGAATCCAGCCTGCAAACTCACATCATCAGGGGTGTGCTTCAGCACAAGCTCATTGGTATCACGTGAGTAGATTTTGCCGATACGGGCATACAGCAGTCGAAGATAATCATAGATTTCAGAGACCGTACCAACAGTAGAACGCGGGTTCTTCGGAATGGGTTTCTGCTCTATAGCAATAGCAGGTGCTATCCCTTCAACACTTTCGATATCGGGACGGGGCATTCGCTCCAGAAACTGACGCACATAAGCTGAAAGAGACTCAACGTAGCGGCGATGACCCTCCGCATAGAGAGTATCAAAGGCAAGACTTGATTTACCCGACCCACTTACCCCCGTCAAAACCACAAATTTGTTCCGCGGAATACAAACCGAGATATTGCGGAGATTATGCGTATTAACGCCTTTAAAAACTATATCCGGCAGGGCTGTTTGAGTGAGTAAAGAGTTTCCAAGAGTGTTACTGGTCATAGTATTTGTTTCTCTATCGTCATGTTTCTGTATTAGATCGACCCATCTGATGCAACAAAGAGTCAACAGTGGTCGCCTCCAACAGATCTTGTATGGTATTCTGCAACTTTTTCATATACCCTTTGTGCTGACATGAAGCATAGACTTCACAACTGCGAACATCCCGGCTGCAATGCACCAGATGCGGCTTTCCCTCAATAGCCACAGCAATATCAGCAAGACTAATGTCCCTCGTCGTTTTGCAAAGCATATATCCACCCTTTACACCCTGCACAGAGTTGGCAATACCTGCACGCTTGAGACTTTGCACTGCCTTAGAGAGAAACTCAGGAGAAAAGCCAATGTCCTCCGCCATCTCTTTTACCGTAACCACACGCCCCAGACCTTTCGTAGCAAGATATGTCACAGCGTGGAGTCCATATTCAAATTTTCTGGAAACCTGAAGCATAGCACAATAAATTGTAACTGTTTCTATAAATTGGATAAATCTAACCCTATTATTGATATTAAACAATATTTTTATATTGATTCTGGTTGCATCCATGTAGTCACCATTTTATTAGTTCAAACCATTTCAACGATTATTAAAATCATGAGCGACATGCTGAAAGATCAATATTTTCAATGGCAATTATCACCGAACACTGAGGCAACCATCAGATATCAGGAGTGTGGGGAGGAACGACCAGGGAAAGTCCCGCTGCTTTTTCTTCATGGCTATGGCGGAATGATTGAGCACTGGAATCTGAATATCCCTGCGTTTGCCAGTGATAATAAAATCTATGCAATGGATTTGATCGGGTTTGGCAAATCGCAAAAACCGGATGTGCGTTACAGTCTGGAACTGTTCGCAGTGCAAATTGAGGCTTTTCTTCACCTGAAAAAGATCCCTTCAGTAATTATTGTCGGCCATTCAATGGGTGCGGCAAGCGCTATCTTTTTTGCCCACCATCGCCCTGAAATAGTGAAGGGTCTCATACTGGCAAACCCCTCCGGACTTTTCGGAGACACGATGGATGGTGTAACCAGCCTCTTTTTCGGACTTGTTGCATCCCCATTTATCGGAGAGGCACTCTTTGCTGCTTTTGCCAATCCGGTTTGCGTTGGTCAAGGTCTCACTCCAACATACTTCAACCAGCAAAAGGTTGATGAAAAGTTAATCAACCAGTTTACTCAACCGCTTCAGGACAGGGGCGCACAACACTCTTATCTTTCACCATCCAAAAGACCTCTCGATTTCAGGCTTGACCACCTGGCAAAACCCTGTAATTACAAAGGGCCATCATTCCTTGTATGGGGAGCTGAAGATGTGGCACTTCCACCCCACAAAATTATCCCTGAATTTCAGGAACTTATGCCACAAGCCGGCGCATTTATCATTCCAAAGGCATCACACTGTATACACCATGACGCGCACGAAGAGTTCAACAAACGCCTGAAGATTATCCTTGACCAGATTGATCTTCCTGCCTGAACTTCTCAATGATCTCTGTTAGAGGGTTTTCAGGCCCAACTGGAAAGCAAAGCCTTTAAAGGCACCGGAAGGAACCCACTGAAAACCCGTCTGCCAGCAATGCAGATCGCGATACAGGTGTATCATCGGAAAAACAGCTTTTCCTTTGTCAAGATCAAATCCTGTATTCACCCCGGCCTGCCACTCTTTGGACAACGCCACGTTTACGGCTACATTTATAAGCCTGTCATGAGAGCTCTGCAGCGGGTTGCTGCGATCGGTTTGGAGAAAAAGAGAGAAGCGAAGCTCCCGGTCTTTCATAAGAACAGCATCACCAAAGTGTGCCTGATCATAGGGCGCTGCAAAGGCCGAGGCATAAGATGCAACATCTCCAGCCTCTCCATCACCCGGAAGACTCAAACTCATGTTGAAAAAACCTTTGATAAAACGGAGCAGACCACGACCATCATCACTGTTATAACGGTTTATCCTTGCACCTGTCAACGGATCATAGCTGTAAAAATCGTACATCGACCCCACGCTTAAGAAAAAATTAGGTACCAGAACATTACTCGATGCAAGAAAAGTCAGCGGTGCCATTCGAAAAGTCTCGGCAGCCTTGTTAAAAGAGGTCGAAGCTGTCACTGAAAGCAACTGCGCGGTATGCTCTTCACCAACTTCACCATCACCACCAAAAGAGGGTGAACCACTGAATTTAGCATGAAAAATATTTTTCAGTGTAAGAGCAACCGTACTTTGCCCTGCGGGAAGAGCCGCATACCGCGTTGATTCAATGCCGTTGAGAGGAGTTCCATGAGGCCAACCATAAACATTATTCATGAACTGATCATATCCGGATCCGGAAAAAGGAGAGTTCCACGTATAGGTAACAACCGGAATAAAGGTGTGTTGAAGCACCTTCAGCCCAACCACTCGCTCAAATAACCCGGTCTGCAAAGTTCCGTAGAGCCTTGTGCCCGCATCCACAGAAAAAATAGTTGCCGCAACATCGCCCGCCATCCCATCTCCCTGCCTTGAGCGAAGAAAAGCGACAGAGGGATTAATATTGAAATGGTAAAAGAGCGTCGACTGTATCTTCAACGGAACCACCACTTGAGCACCACTTTCTGCACGATCGTTCCATCCAGTTACTGGACTCCAGCTCTGAAAAAGTATGCCCTGCGTCAACAGTGCTTTATACCCTTCAGCAAATTCCCGATAATAGCCAAGCTCTCCACTGGCATATCCCGAAATGCCTGAAAAGGTAACATTGTTCAACGAAAGAGACTCAGCCACAATAGATCCGCCTGTTGTTACTGAAACCGCCGACTCCCAGCTCTCATACTCCCCTGAAGAGGGTGAACGAAAAGGATAGAGACGGTTCTGCGAGAAGGTGGTTCCAGCAGAATGGTGTTCATTATTATTACGAAGATCAGCCGTGCGGTTAAGATCAAGAGTGGCAATGCTGTTCTCATCATGAAAGATTTTCGCCAGAGATGCACGCGAATTTGCCTGTTCACTCAGCATGGTTTCGAAATTCATCGAATGCAGATCATCTTTTCGCTCACCACCCTGCAACTGAAGGGCAATATCAAGCTGCATTGAAGAGTCAAAAGAGTAATGATGCACTATTCTGGCACTCCAGTCGGAAAACGTTTGTTGATCTGCACTCTCGACATAACGCTTGTACTCCCCTGAAACCTCCCCCGAAAAAAGGTCGCGCTTGACAAAACGGAGCCGTTCCCCCACTCGCCAGCTTCCATTGAGCGCAATATCGCCGGAGAGCCTCAGATCTGAATAGTCATCAATAGCCCAGTAATAGCCAAGATTCGACAACGCAGTACTCCTCGCAAAATTGGTTAGATCAGGGGTGATCAAACCAGAAGAACGAGAGGTATTGAGCGGAAACACCATAGAGGGCAAAACCAGTACCGGTATCGCCGGAAGTCGCCTCGAAAAAATTTCGGGTCTTATATACATGAACAGCGGCTTTGCTGTAAGACCGGTATCAGAATTGATAGTCATCGAAGGAGAAGAGAACCAGAAGTGTGGATCAGCGTCATCACAGGTGGTAAACGTCCCCTCACGAACAACCATTTCGCCATTTTCCAGCCTCGAAACCCTCTCTCCAGTAAATTTGATCACCTCCGAAGATGATGAAACATGTGTCGTCTCTCCCCTTCTGGTCTGAAAATTATAGGTCAAGGATTCCGCCTGAAAGCCTCCCTGCCGGTCGCTGAAAACAGCAGGCTCTGCCACCTTTTTCAAAGAGTCAACTCTCCCGAAAGCATGGAGCAGTGAAGTAGCAACATCAATAATAATTTGAGGAGCTTTGACACGGGTACCATCATGGTCGATACTTGCCTTGCCCCAAAGTGCCATACTTCGCCGGTCAAAATCATAAACAACTGAATCTTTGGCCGTAAACAGCACCACACGCTCAAGAGGAACTTTTGCAGGCGCGAGAGACTGCTTGTCTGATGGGCACTCTCCGGCTGACAATACCCCTTGCAAAAGCAGGGAAACTGCTATTATTGCAAAAGTGATAATGGTCAGGAACAGGGTTCTTTTCTTGAATGAGGCCAATGCTGTAATGAGAGGTGTTGGAAATCGTGTTTATAATATTTCAATATATCAAGATTTGTTGAATCCAGCACCCCGTTCAGGATGTGGCCTTCACTCGTCAGAGAAGAGAACAAAAAAAAGCTGTTTTTGCAGTTATAAAATTGATACGTTGGGAGTGATTGCTCACTACATTATCTTTTACTGTAATTGTAACTCTATGACAAAACCTGAATCTCCCGCATGAACTTCAAAGTCAACATTATCTCTTTTCTTTTGACTGCATTCATTATCCTGTCAGCGCTTGGCCCTGCCACAGGATGGAGTGCGTCAGACAAAAGCAGGGCTAAAACAACAGCGAGCAGGGTCGATACACGAAGTGAACAGCTCGACTTGTCGACGAGTCTCAACCGCCAGGCATTAGCACTGTATAACCAGAAAAAGTATGCCGAAGCAGAGCAGCTCAGCCGCCACTCACTGCAGATAAGAGAAACTATACTTGACAAAACGCATCCTGATGTGGCCGCCAGCCTGAACAATCTCGCATTATTGCTGACGATACAGGGAAAGAGCAGTGAAGCCGAGCCACTCTATCGCCGGGCACTGGAAATCAGGGAAGGTGCTCTTGGCAAAGAGCACCCGGAGGTCGCAACAAGTCTGAACAATTTGGCCGCATTTCTGCAATCAAAAGAGAGGTACCCCGAAGCTGAACAACTTTCCAGAAGAGCACTTGATATCCTGGTAAAACAATTTGGATCCGAACATCCATCAGTAACCGCAAACCGCAGGATCCTTGCTGCTCTCCTTAAAACAGAGGGGAAATATGCTGAAGCAGAACCTCTTTACCGTCAGGATCTGGAGAGTATTGAAAAGAGAGTTGGGAAATATGACCCAGAGGTGGCTGAAAGCATGAATACTCTTGCTCTGTTGCTGAAAACAGAGGGCAAATATTCAGACGCTGAGCAACTCCTCCGGCAGACGTTGGATATATGGGAAAAAACGCTTGGTCATGATCACCCCAATGTGGCAAGAAGCCTCAATACCCTCGCCTGGGTACTCTATGCAGAGGGTAAATATGCCGAAGCTGAACCACTGAACCGTAGGGCTCTGGCAATCTGGGAAACAGCACTTGGCCATGATCACCCCAATGTGGCCACCACTCTGAACAACCTGGCTGAGCTGTGTCGAATGCAGGGCAAGTATGCCGAGGCTGAACAGCTCCTCCGTCAGGCTCTGGCAATCTACGAAAAACAGTTGGGGGGCGAACACCCTTCAGTAGCAACAAACATGAACAATCTTGCCGCTTTGCTGCAAACTCAGAGTAAAAATGCTGAGGCTGAACAACTTTACCGGCGAGCGTTGGCAATGATGCAAAGGCAGTTGGGTAACGAACACCCGGACATCGCAAAAAGTATGAATAATCTCGCGGCACTCATAAAAACAGAGGGGAAAGAGGCGGAAGCTGAACAACTTTACCGAAACGCAATCGACATCATGGAAAAAAAACTTGGTAAAACCCATCCTGACACCATGACAATTCAAAACAACCTTGACAATTTGCTTAAAAAGCAAAAATCTCCCCCCCTGTCGTTGCAATCAACACCTCCGGTAAACGCAGTGCCCAGCTATACCCCGGTTCCCTGACCAGACTCTGTTCTCACGAAATCGTTATATTGCTTTTCAGAAACATTATTTAATCTTTTCTTTTCCCATGGCGCATACAGCTTATTCCGCTCCCGATGCAGATGGACATTTTGGCAGTTTTGGTGGAAAATTTATTCCGGAGACTCTTGTAAAAAATGCGGCCGATCTTGAAACTGAGTACCACAAGGCAAAAAACGATCCACTCTTCAACGCAACACTGGATCAGCTCCTCAGAGATTACGTCGGAAGACCTACCCCGCTCTACCATGCTGAACGACTGAGCAGAACACTGGACGGAGCACAGATCTATCTCAAACGGGAGGACCTTTGCCATACCGGTGCCCATAAAATCAATAACGCACTTGGTCAAGTGCTTCTTGCACGCCGAATGGGTAAAAAACGGGTCATTGCTGAAACCGGAGCAGGACAGCACGGAGTAGCAACAGCAACAGTCTGCGCTCTTTTCGACCTGGAGTGCATTGTCTATATGGGAGAGGAGGATATCAGAAGACAGGCACCAAATGTAGCACGAATGAAGCTCCTCGGGGCAGAGGTTCGCGCCGTCACCGCAGGCTCAAAAACGCTCAAGGATGCCACCAGCGAAGCAATCCGTGACTGGATGAACAATCCTGAAGAGACCTTTTACATTATTGGTTCCGTTGTAGGAATGCACCCTTATCCCATGATTGTCAGGGATTTTCAGGCCGTCATAGGAAAAGAGAGCCGTGCCCAAATAATGGCACAGGCCGGAAAACTTCCCGATGTTATTACTGCCTGTGTCGGAGGAGGCAGCAATGCCGTCGGCATGTTTTATGAGTTTCTCAAAGATGCTGAAAAGATTGAGCTCGTCGGCGTTGAAGCCGCCGGAGAGGGGCTGGAGGGACGCCACGCTGCGTCACTGACACTGGGCACGCCCGGAGTACTTCATGGAGCAATGACAAAACTCCTGCAAAACGAAGATGGGCAGGTTCAGGAAGCTCACTCTATCTCGGCAGGCCTCGATTATCCCGGCGTTGGCCCTGAACACTGTTATCTCCAGGAACTCGGACTGGTACACTACACCTCCGTCACTGACCGCGAAGCGGTTTCAGCCCTTGTAACACTGGCAAAAACCGAAGGCATCATCTGTGCTCTTGAATCGGCCCATGCCATGCACTATGCCATCTCAAAAGCACCCGGCATGAAAAGCGACTCGATTCTCATGGTCAATCTTTCGGGACGAGGCGACAAGGATATGACGACCATTATGAGCGAACTTTCCCTCTGAACAGGGAGAAAATTCCAAGTTTAAAAAAATGTGAACGGAAGTTGCATGAAATAAAAATATCCTTATATTTGTCACTCATCAAGCGGGAATAGCTCAGTTGGTAGAGCACAACCTTGCCAAGGTTGGGGTCGCGAGTTCGAGTCTCGTTTCCCGCTCAAAAGCAAAAAGCCTCCATAATCGGAGGCTTTTTGCTTTTGATGAATAAAATGGGCGTTTTACAGAGATCTTCTTTTTTTTGTACCTGGTACCAAACTCCTCAGAATCTACTATCAGAGATCATCAAAGAGCAAGAACCCAACACTGATAACAGCAACTCTTTTCCTGTTGAGCAGGAAGCTCATTCGTAATGGTTTATCGGTCAATCCCTCAGTGCTATCGAATAAGAATTATTATGGAACAACATTTCACTGTAATGATTTCAATCATACTGATAAGCAGTATGGCCGGTGGGGTTGGCATCGGGATATTACTTGCACAAAAGGCTCCCTGGATTCAGCACAAAATTGTTGTAATCAAGCCATCAACCGTCAGTGGCAGGGGGGCGTTTGCCCTGAAAAAGATCAGAGACGGAGATATTATTGAACGTTGCCCTGCTCTTGAAGTTACCGACAAGGATATTGGAGGTGAACTGCTGAACTATGTTTTTTATGGAAGCACTGAACAAGACCGTCTTGTTGCCATGGGCAATGGAATGCTGTTTAACCACTCTTCAACTCCAAATGTTGCCTATTACCGGGAGAACACGACACTTGGATCAGAACTGATCCTCTATGCCTTGCGGGATATCCGCAAAGGTGAAGAGCTGTTTTACAGTTATGGGGATGAGTGGTGGAGCACCAGACAACAGAATCCTCCAACTGCCTGAGAGTATCCGCTTTGTCAATTGCATTGCCAGGCTGAACGGCATTACTTCCTTGTGCAGGTTAGCCTGAACGACAGCGGCAACATTCATCATACAGAAAAACTGAAGCATCAATGGTGTCGGATCAAAAACTTACCGCATCTGCTTTTGCCACCTGCTTGCGCATCAGTTCCATCCAGCCTGAACCTGAGATTTTTTCCGCCAACGCAACAACGAGATGCTGCGGCACAATGCCCAAATCAAGATTTCTTCCAAGCCCCTGCACGCATGACGGACAGTTCGTCAAGATGACAGCCCCACCTCTTCCATACATCGCCTCTGTTATTGCATCCCGTTTGCGGTGAAGCATGGAATCGGTAATGTCGGGGCGCGAAAGCGCCAGCGTTCCTGCCTCCGAACAGCAGTGCGGCACTGCAGTCACCCGGCCGAACCCGCCAATATGGTGAAGGGTATCGTGCGCCTTTCCTGAAAGAGAATCGTGGCAGGGAGCGTGGTAGAGATAATCGCCATCGCCACTGAGTTTCAAACCTTTCCCAAGAGCATAGGCTGAAATATCGGTAATTTTGCCCCCAAAAAGCTTGCCAGTCTCAATGGCATCAAGCCCCTCCATGCAGGTGCCGCAGGTGACCACGCAGCCATCAAAATCAAGGTAGGAGAACATCTCCCTGATCTGGCTGAAAAGCACTGTATTGCGCAAAACAATACTGGAATACTGATCAGTTTTGGCATTGACATGCGCCGGAAAACCACAGCAAAGAAAAGGTGGAGGAAGCACCACCCTTGTGCCAAGCTCAAGCAGAACATGAAGTGCCGCCATCGAAATCGTCGAATTCATCCGCTCCGAACCACATCCCGGAAAATAGAAAACGTTACCGGTCACATCCCTGGAAGGATCCAAGACCAGCACCTGGTCAGGACCGCACTGCGGCAGCACATCGCGTAGCGTCTCCTCTGGCACCGCTGGCACTGGAGAGCGCAGCAGCCGAAGGGGGTAGAGGGCAGGGAGATCATTTTCCGGCTGCAACGGTGCCGAGAGTTTGTTGCCAACTCGCTGGGCAGCTCCGCCCATCCTGAGCACCGCCCTGCGAAAGAGCGCATTAAAGGCAGGCGAACGACTATCGAGATAGCACAGCGTCAACTCCGTTACAGGCGAAGAGTGCTTGAATCCCCACTCCGAAAGAATTTCACGCTCCAGTACCGACACCTCACCAGTATCAATATCAACTGGGCAGGGCTTGAGACATTTATGGCAGATCGTGCAGTGGTCGGCCACCTCTTCAAGCCACTGCAGGAGAGCAAAATCGGTGGTACGCTCGCGCTGGGCATCAAAAAGAAGCGCCTCAATCAGCGATCCGATAGCAAGATTCTTGTTCCGTGGATGGTAAAACATTCCTCTCGCTGGATAATAAACGCAGCAATCGGTCTTGCACTTGCCGCACCGGATACAGTAGTCAACCTTTTTCGAGAGCACCTCAATCTGGGCTCGCTTGAGAATATGCGCCTCAAGTTCAAGCAGATTGAATGATGGTGTAAAAATATGATGAAGCGCATCATAATCATCCAGCTTGCCGGGATTCATGATCCCCTTCGGATCAACTTTGCGCCGATAGCGGGACAGCTCTTCAACAATGGCCGGATCAAGATATTTCAGCTTGGTGACACCGATCCCGTGCTCGCCAGACACCACTCCACCAAGAGAGACCACCTTCCCCATAACACGGTCGATCACTTTATCGGCACGCTCCAGCATCGGTCGGTCATTCGAGAGAACCGGCACGTTGACATGGACGTTGCCATCACCGGCATGCATGTGCGTCGCCAGCACAATGCGCCGGTCGCGAACATAATGATAAGCACCCGCCAGGGCAGCCTCCATCTCGGGATAGCCCTGCACCAGTTCACCCAGCTCTCTGGTCAGCTCCTGCACCACAGCGAGAGAACGAAGAGACTCCTCCGGCTCCGCAACAATTCGCTCATCAAACTTATGGCACAACTCAAGCCCGGCAGGAATCTTGGAGGTAAACTGTCCGCCGTCCCCTTTCACCTTTGCTGTCGAAAGAATATCCTCTGAACGCTGCACAAACCGACGCTGGGCATAGCGCTCCTCATCAATATTGAGTTTGTCGATAAAACGGGAAAACTCGGCCAGTGCCTCAAGCGGAATGACAATATCCTCGTTAAGCTTGAAAGCATTGGTTCTGCGGGCAATCGCGCCAAGCTTTTTACGGTCGGCCCAGAAGCGGACGGCCTCCGCATTATTCCTGGCCAGAAACATCAAGGTGTTCGGATGCGGCTCAAGCAGATGCTCCACTCGCTCGACGCCACTCTCCACCTCCGCCGGACTGTTACCGGCAATATCAATCAGCAGCACCGCTTTCGGTGTCTGGGCACGGGGAGCCTTCACCTTATAATCAATAGCCCTGATATACTCATCATCAAAATGCTCCAGAGCCAGCAGCGCCTCCCGATTTTCAGAGTGGAGCGGGAAAATTTTAGACAGTTCAAGAATCACCCGGCTTGCCTCATCCATATCGGGCCCGAAAAACTCCAGGCAGAGTGTTCTCTTTTCGGGATACCGGGGATAGAGCACAAAAACGGCAGAGGTAATCACCCCGTCAGTCCCCTCCTTCTGAAGACCAGGCACTCCTCCGAGAGCCTTGTTGGTGATATCCTTCCAGAGCCCCTTTTTCCGAATATCAGTTCCAAGCAGCTCAATGCGATCAATCCTCTTGACCGACTCATTCCACACCTCAAAGGTGACCGTATCTTCATGCAGAATTTTCCGCAACCGGTGATCAACCCGCTTCACAATCCAGTTCTCCCCGGAGGGCATCGCCATGCGCCACTCAAGCAGGTTGTCGATGCAGGTTCCCCAGCGCACGGCCATCTTTCCACCGGCATTTTCAGCAATATTGCCACCAACCGTGCAGGACCACTCACTCGTCGGATCAGTCGCAAACACAAGCCCATGCTCGTCAGCCTTCTCCATCGCACTCTCCGTCACCACACCCGCCTCGACATCAATCACTGAGGCCTGCGCTATCTGACCATTGTCAAGCTGAAATTCACGCACCGAAATACCACGAATGCGGTTCAGCTTCTCCATATTGACAACGACACACCGTGACCTCAGCGGCACCGCTCCGCCAGTGAGCCCTGTACCAGCGCCACGGGGAATAACATGCAGCCCGAGCGCAGCAATCGCGGTAATCAGCGGAGCCACCTGCGACTCCTCGTCGGGTGTCACCACCGCCGACGGGAGATGAAGCCTCCAGTCAGTAGCGTCAGTGGCGTGAGCTGCAAGAGAAAAGGGATCAAAAAGCACATTTTTGGCACCAACCACCGCGCCAAGCTCCCGCTTCAAGCGACGGCGCAGTTCTGGTGTCTTTTCGACCGCTAACCGAAATCGCTCAAGCTGCTCACGCACAGCACCAACAATGGTCGAGACCCTCGTTTCGCCATTGGCCGTTTCAGCAATAGTGTCAAGCTCATGAAAAGCCCTCTCAAAAAGACGACGACGACGGGCGAACGAGTTCACCAGTTCCTGAAAAAGATAGGGGTTCCTGCGATGAATGAGAATTTCGCCAATAATGCCCATAAGCAGCCGTGCAGACCGCCCTGTAACCCGCAACTCGCGGAGTTCATCAAGCATCTGCACAATATCGGCCCCAAGCAGGAACGATATCGCCTGCCTGTCGCCAGCAGAGGTATAGTTAAAAGGGATCTCACGCGGAGTAATCGCGGCTGGTTTCACAGTATCCTGGATTGTTTTTATTACAAAGCTTTGTTTTTATTGCTGCAAAGTAACAAACCAGATGCAAAGGTTGAAGATTTTTGGGAAAAAATGGAAGATGCAACAGATAGAGAACTCTGGTGTATCAGCAATACTCCTTAAGAGATACCGCCATTCGATGTATATCTAATTATTATTTAGTGCTTGAACGAAAACTCCTATGATATTATATAATAA
>CAIOLC010000133.1 GCA_903859055.1 uncultured Chlorobiaceae bacterium
CAGAGGTCTATTTTGGAGAGTACGAAATCTTTGGCCTGATCCACGAGTTGGAAGAGCGTCCCTTTGTACACCTGATAAGATGGAATGGGTTTTTCAACTTCATAGCCGTGGAAATGGGCGCATTTCACCTCCGAGGTGATCAGAAAACGCTGCGGCTGTTTGCCAAACAACAAAATAGCGGCATTGGTTGGCCGTCCTTTGTCGAGCAGGTTGAGATGCTCCAGTACCTCATGGGGCGGCGTATCTCCTGCCAATGGGAAATTGCGACCGCGCCGGGCAAGCACAAGAAAACGGGTGATTTTCTCTTCGTCAAGGTTATCGAGCGAAGCGTTTGGGCAGAACGTGGCATCAAATGGACCAAAACGGAGCAGTTCGCGCTCTTCGAGAATTCTGACGAGACTCGCATAGACTGCGGCAATAAGCTCCTCGGAGGAGTTGACCCGACGCCGGACAAGGGTGCTGGCTGCATCATATATCAGGGCTCTCATTTTCGGATGCCGAACGCTGTCATCGGCTCCCTTGACATAGATCAAACGGCTCTTGCCCTTTTCGGTGGCCCGATTGAACTCACGGTGTGTCGGTGAAAGCCCCTCGGCATCTTCCCAACCATAATCATTGCCGAAAATACCGAGATATATATCGCAACGATCCACCTCGTCGAGGTAACACTGGTCAGGCCGCTGATCGACCGCTGGCTGATCTTCGAACAGAAAGTATTCAAAAAAACGGTGCAGCATCGGGTCGCCGGAAAGGTAGCCGGTCAGAGCTTTGCGCTCCATGGCAAACTCCTTCTGTACGCTGCTGATAAAGATCTTCATACCCCAACTCCCAGTTGCTTGAGAATACTCCGCAAGGCTTCGTCGGTCTCCCTGGCCTCCAGCTCAATCGCATTCAACTCCTCGACGATCTCGGCAATGGGGCGGTAGGTTTCGGCATCGCTGGTGTGGATGTAGCGGCTGGGGGAGATGTTGTAGTCGTTCTTCTTCAGCTCGGCGTGGTCGACGATGCGGCTGAGTTTCTCCTCCTCTTTCCAACCGATGAGGGTCTTGGCAATGCGCTGGATGCCTTCGTCCGGAATAAAGTTTTTGGGGTCGCCCTTTGCGAAAATCTGGCTGGCGTTGACAAGCAGTACGCGGCGCGCTCTCTCTGTTGCCTTCGCCTTGTTCAGGAACAACACAATGCCCGGAGCGGTGGTGTTGTAGAAGAGGTTTTCGGGCAGATAGAGCACCGCTTCGATGAGATCGTGATCGACAAACCACTGGCGGACGCTCTTCTCTTTGTTGGTGCCAGCATTGCCCGAGCCTCGTGAGGCGGCACCGGTATCGAGGACGACGGCGGCGCGGCCTTTGGCATTGAGGCTGGCGTGGATGTGCTGCACCCAGCCCCAGTCGGCGGAGGATTTGCCGGGGAATCCGGCCCCTGCGGGAAAGCGGTCGAGTTCATCGTTGTCGTAGTCTGCCTCAGTGAACCAGTCCTGGTTCCACATGGGATTGGCGACGACGCAGTCGAAGGTGCGGAGTTTGCCCTGCCTGTTGCGAAACTTGGGGTTCTTGAAGGTATCGCCGATCTCGATCTGCCCCTCCATGTCGTGAATGATCATGTTCATGTTGGCCATAGCCCAGGTTTCGGGGGTGAACTCCTGGCCGAAGAGTTTCAGGGGGGCGACAGTGCGCTGTTTCCCTTTGGTAATCTCCTCCATGGCGAACTCGCATTTCACGAGAAGGCCGCCGGAGCCGCAAGTGGGGTCGTAGATTTCCATGCCGGGCTCGGGCTGGAGCACCCGCGACATGATGGTGCCGACCTCGGGCGGGGTGTAGAACTCGCCAGCGCTCTGGCCGCCGCCTTCAGCGAACTTGCGGATGAGGTATTCGTAGCTCTTGCCGATGATGTCGGCCTCAACGTCGTCAAGCCCCAGCCGTTTGGTGCTGATGGCCTCGATGAGGTTGGAGAGGCGGTCGTCGTCGAGGTCGCGTTGGCCGTGGGTGGTGGCGTTGAAATCGACGCGGTCGATGATACCCTGCAAGAGCTGATTTTCTTTGGCGATGGCCCGCATGTTGGTGGTGACGCCTTCGCCTATTTTGTCGGAAAGCTTGCGGATAACCGACCAAACCGGCTGCTGGGGATCGTCCGGCAAGAGGGGGAGGTAGAATCGTACCAGCTTGTGGTCAGCTCTGGCAAGTTGGAATGCCTTCTGGCGCGAACCAACCTCGGCGGCAATACGGTTCAGCTCGTCATCGAAAACGTCACAAAGACGCTTGGTAAAGATGAGCGGCAGGATGTAGTCCTTGTATTTCGGAGCATCCTTGGCGCCCCTGATAGAACAGGCTGCGGCCCAGATCCAGGATTCGAGGGATTTCCCGTTGCCGTTATGATTTGCCATCAGCATTCAGTACTTTATTTTTCGAGCGCATCATGCTCACATAATCTTTGAAAACGTTGTACCTGAGTAATCAGCTTGATACACAGCGTTTGACTGGAATTGCTGAATGTTACAAAAGGCAAGTACTCCACGATACTGAAATCTTTGGTAAAAACCGCATCTCGGAACTCCATGGCACCGCTTTGTGGGGATCCGAATACTCTATTATCCGTAAAGAAGTTATGTCATTATATTCTGAATTTGCCCCGTGGTATGAACAGCTTTTTCCGTTCCGTGAAGAGGTTTATCTCTTCCTTTGCGAACATGTTGGTACTTCGGGAAGTAGTATCCTTGATGCCGGATGTGGGCCGGGTCACTATTGCGCGAGGTTTCAGCGTGATGGTTTTTGCTCAACAGGTATTGATCTTGATCCGAAGATGATAGATGAGGCCGCGACCTCCTTTCCCGACTCAGAATTCCACTGTATGAGCATTGAAGATGTTGCCTCATTGCGTCGCTCGTTCCGTTTGATCTTTTCCACAGGCAATGTTGTGGCCCATCTTCCACCTGCCCGATTTTCAGCGTTTCTTCAGAATGTATACACGGCTCTTGAACCTGGAGGTTGCTGGATTTTTCAGGTGGTGAACTGGGACTATATTCTTGGGCTTGCTGAGTACCGTTTTCCGGTCAAAACTGTTGACGATGGTTCGGTAGCCTTTTATCGCCGCTATCCGCTTATTTCTCAGGAACGCGTCATTTTTGATGTCGAGCTGGTTTCGGGTGGTCAGAAGGTTTTCCATGAGCAGACAACACTCTATCCTCTCACTGCCGACAGTTTTCTTCAACGGCATAGCGACGTTGGATTCTCTCTGACTGGCATCTATGCAGCTTTTGATAAAACACCTTTTATCAGAGATCGTGATTTCGGCCTTGTGATGGTGTTTATGAAGGAGCAGGGGAGTTCAGTATAATTTATTGTCGCAATCATGGATCTGCGAAAATCTATGAGAGCAACGGTACTTGATATTTTATTGCTGCTTTTCTGGAGAACGCTCAAGAATCGAACTTGAGCTTGGGGGAGGTAACTCGCCCAGCTCGTCCAGAAAGATGGTTTCACTTGAGTTTATGAGTACTTCACTCTAATTATAGTGGGTACATTTTTTTTTGATTACTTCACTAAAAATATCTCAAGATGCTTCGCTGTTTATTTTTTTTTGAATTTATTCGTTTTTGAATAAATTCACTTTTGAATAATTTCTAATCACGGAGAGCTGTTATGAAACTTGGCAACCCCGCAACCGGAGAGGACTTTTTTGGTCGTACACAGGAACTAGGTGACCTTTGGCGCTACCTGGAAACAGACCACATCCGCTTTCCCGGTGTACGTCGTCTTGGCAAGACCTCCATTCTAAAACGATTAGAAGAAGATGCGGCTGAGCATGGCCTTATGGCCCGGTGGCTGGATGTTTCGAACATCAGTTCGGCACAGGGTTTCGTTGATCTCCTGGATCGGGCGTTTCCAGAAAGAAACATTGGACGCTTTCTTTCTGACAGATCGCAGCAGGTGGGTAGCTGGTTCAAGATTATCCGTAAGGTAGAGGTTAACCTGCCCGATGAGGTTGGTGGCGGCGGTTTTGGCTTCGAATTAGGCGGTGACGCAGTGCCGGAGTGGCAAAAGGCGGCCAATATCCTGCATTCAAGGTTGCGCAATCAACCACTCCTGATACTGCTCGACGAGTTTCCCGTCATGCTGGAAAAGCTCATTCAGGGGGATCGTCAAGAGGTTGTGCAAATTCTCGCATGGCTTCGTATCTGGCGGCAGTCGCCGGGTAGCTGCCGCTTCGTTTTCACGGGCTCCATTGGCCTGCAATCTCTTCTGGAGCGTTATGACCTTGATGAAGCCATGAATGACTGCTTTTCCTATCCCCTGGGGCAGTACTCGATGGCGGAAGCGCGTGGGTTGTGGCGGCATTTTGCTCCGATCAATGACGAGACTCCCTGGGAGGTAGGGGAGTCGGTGATCGATCATGCACTGAAACGTATCGGCTGGCTGTCGCCCTATTTTCTGTGCCTGCTGCTCGATGAAAGCATGCGTGCGGCACGGGAGCGACGGCAGGAGTCGCCCTCCGATGCAACAAGCGAAGCGCGCATCGAGATTGATGATGTCGATGACGCTTACGAGAAACTGCTCGCCGAGCGATCCCGCTTCCACCATTGGGAAAAGCGCATCAAGGAGGCCCTGGCACCCGGCGACCTGGATTTCTGCCTCAGCCTGCTCACCCATCTTTCCCGCCATGCCGAGGGGCTGACCCTGCGTCAGTTGAGCAGTCGTCTTGCTCGGCGAGAGCCTGATCCCGACCGCCGCGCCCAGCGCTTGCAAGAGCTATTGGTGCGCTTGACCGACGAAGGCTATACCAGCACTCCTGACAGCAACAGGCGTGTCCAGTTTCTCTCATTTCCTTTACGCGATTGGTGGAACCGAAATCATGTCTGACACTCTTTCAACGTATAGCCAGCCTGCTGGCGGATTCGCCGCTATCAGCAAGTACAACCCGCATCTTTGGAGTGCGGAGCAGTTACGTGCCATTTTTGTTGCCCGGAAAAATGAACTGGCCGACCTGCAGCACACCCTGCGCACTACGCCGCCGGAGATGGTAGGTCAGCATTTTTTGCTGGTTGGTGCTCGGGGTATGGGTAAATCTACTCTCATGAGGCGTCTGGCCTTGGCAGTGGAAGATGACCCCGAACTCTCTATTGCCTGGCTGCCCCTGCGTTTTCCGGAAGAGCAATATACAGTGGCCACGCTTGGCCAGTTCTGGGCCAACGTGCTCGACAGCCTGGCCGATGCATTGCAACACTTGGGGCTGCCAGTCAACGAGCTGGATGTCGCCGCAGAACGCATCGCTACTCTGCCCGCTGCCGAGCAGGCCGATGCCTGCCTTGCCACCATTGACCATTGCGCAGACGAACGCGGCCAACGATTGCTCCTTTTGGTGGATAACACCGATCTCTTGCTCCACAACATCGGTCGCGATGCCCACTGGGCACTGCGTGCCACTCTGCAAAGCAATCCCCGACTGTTCTGGGTCGGTGGCAGCTACCAGAGCCTGGAAGCGGAGAGTAACTACCACGATGCTTTCCTCGACTTTTTCCGCGTCATCACCCTGCGCCCTCTGCGCCTTGACGAGATGGCCCAGGCACTTCAGGCTCTTGCCGAAACCTTTGGCGGCGAGGTGGCACGCCAGGAGATGGATCGGCAACTCACCTTCCACCCGGAGCGACTGCCAACCCTGCGCCAGCTCTCCGGCGGTAATCCGCGTACCACGGTTATGCTCTACGAGATTCTCGCTAACGGCCAGAACGGCAGTGTGCGCAGCGACCTGGAAGCTTTGCTGGACAACATGACACCCCTTTACAAGTCGCGCATGGATAGCTTGGCCGATCTGCCGCGCAAGCTCTTTGCCCACATTCTGGAGCATTGGGCCCCTATTTCTGTTGGCGAGCTGGCGTCGGTTTCCCAGGTGCTGAATACCAGTATCAGTCCGCAGTTGAAGCGCCTCGAACTGGACGGGTTAATCGAGAAGACCTCTTTGCATGGCACAACTCGCAGTGGCTATCAGGCAGCCGAGCGCTTTTTCAATATCTGGTACCTGATGCGTTTTTCGTCTCGCCGTCAGCGTAGCCGTCTCGGCTGGCTGGTGGAGTTCATGCGCCTGTGGTTCAGCAGCGACGAACTGTGTACCCTTGCCCAACAGCGGATGATGCACGACGGCCACGCCGACTTGCGTTCAAACCATGACTGGGAATACGACCGCGCCCTGGCCGATGCACTGCATGCCTTGTCCACTGCGGCGCAGGGTGGTAATCAACTCGCGTTTTTCCGCATCAAAGAACAGGTATGGGAGTGTCACGAGCTTGGCCAAGGTGAACGCCTGGCCGACTGGATGGCGGAGAGTGAAGCGGCGGGGTTCCTATCGCCCTTCATTCAGGCGCTCTACACCCTTGCTGGCGTGGCGGGGAAATTGCGCGACCTGCCTCTGGAAAGCCAGCAGATGGCCGACGAGATTGTGCGTCTGGGGCACTTGCGGCAAGAAAAAAGTAACTTCGACGTGTAAAATCATCTCATTCATCCATCATAGGTAAAAAATTATGTTGGCAAGAACAATACTCAAGGTTGCCTCACAGATTCCATGGGACAAGGTGATTGAACTTGCGCCCTCAGTTGCAGAGAGGGCGGGAACTCTCTGGAAGAGCATTAAAAGCAAAAACAAGCCTCATCCTGTTGATGAGAGCATAGCGTATTCATCATACAGCGCCGAGTTGTCGGAGGGTGATCTGCTTAAAGCCCGACTGGAGAGGCTGGAAGAGAGAGCAGGGAGTTTGGAGGAGCAACTTCAGGCATCCGCTGGTTTGCTTAAAACGTTAGCCGAACAGAATTCGTCGCTGGTGCAACGGATTGAGCTGCATAGAATCCGTCTCATTCGTCAATCGCTCCTTTTTGCCGGAGTTGGCACTGTGTTGGCAGGAATGATTGTGTATCTCTTTATTCGGTAGTGATTTGACCCTGGATTGATGGCTTTATTCTCGGCTACGCTCAATGCAGCGCAGCAGAGTTTTTTCTCTATCATTATTTCTTGTCGCCATGCGATGAGCGGAAAAATATACCTTACGCTTTGCGGGCAATCATCCGGCCTCTGCCCACCTTGCCTGCCGCTGAGGCATCGCGCCAGAGGGTAATGCCTCGCACTACTTCGTTATACATCTCCAGGCCATAGTTGTCCAGAATTCCTTGACGAAACTCCTTCTGTACGTTGTCCAGGTATATCTGAATATGTTCGGCGAAATCGGGTGAGAGGTCTTCCTTCTCGATGACCGTCAGCCCGGCAGTTTCGGCCAGGGTCGCATATCCATTCAGCGTCTCCATCGAGGGAAAAACCATAAACGTATAGAGAGCCTGCCATTCATCGCTGGCCATTGAACCGCTCTCCAGCCAGTCGGTAAAGGCAAGAGTGCCGCCCGGTTTCAGGACACGGGCACACTCTTCGATGAGCCGCTTTTTATCAGTGATGTAGCACCAGGCATCCTGTCCCCAGACCACATCGAACGAATTTGCCCGAAAAGGCATGTCGAGAGCGTTTCCCAGTTTGTATTCGACCTTCTCATGTAGCCCGGCTTGCCTTGTGCGGGAGATGGCCTCGGCGTGCATCCGTTGGGTGGCATCAAGGCCAGTGACGCGGCAGCCATAGGTTTGAGCCAGGTGACGAGCCGGACCACCCAGCGCACTGCACACATCAAGCAGGTGACTCTCCGCAGTGACTTCCGCTTTTTGCGCCAGAATGTTGGTCTCCTGTTCACCGCCGACATGAATTTGTTCGCCCATAAGCATCTCCCAAAGGATCCCGCCAGGGCCATCGTAGACTTCATTGACGTTTTCAATCGTGACATCAAGTCTGTTTCCACTCATTTGAATATCTCCTTGTTTTCTTGTTGAGTCGCTCCAGTGATATACTCCCCGAAGCTTCGCTTGTTGACAGAATTTTTAATCTTGCCGGGTCGTTGATGGTCGTACAGGTTACTCTTTTTCCAGCTTTTCCCGAATCAACCAGCATTTTGGATCGAGCCCGTCCGCATCGCCATTGTAGTGCCAGGCACTGGCCCGGCATCCCCAGCAATGCGGGTTGTTGGTGCAGGTGTTACAGGGATCGGGCAGGTTACAAGTGTCGTGCAGATCTCCGTGGACGAGGGTGTTGCCATGTTGGGCGATGATTTCCCTGAATGGCGTTGTGCGGATATTGCCTACGCCTTCGCGGATCACCGAGCAAGGGGTCACATCACCAGAAAAGGTCACCGTTGCCATGGTGCCGCAGTAATATTTATCCGTATCCATAGCGGCTATGGAGATGTTGTCACCACCGTAATTGATACGGTCGCGCTCCGTATAGACTTGCTGCACTTCAGCAAGATCGGGCTCGAAGGCTCTCCACTCGGCACCCATTCCTGCGGGGTTGAACATGGTCAGGCAGGTGCGGAGCCCCTTCTCTTCAAACCACCATCGCATCGTTTTGATGGCATCTTCCGGGCCTTGCCGTCCAGTGTAGGTGATGCAATTGATCATCTCTTCAGCGGGTTTGCCCAGCTCAAGCATATTGGTCACCCCTTTCACTATGGCATCGATGAAGTGATGATTTCCCCCCCGATGGAGTTTTGCATAGACTTCAGGCGTGATGGAATCGACGTGAACCGACACAAAGCCCCCTTCGCTCACCTCATAGACCTGGGCAGCAATCTGCCTGTTTTTCAGGGGCAGCCCGCTGGTCCAGACATTATTGATCATGCCCAGCGACCGGGCATACTGCATTAACTCATACCAGTCGGGCCTGGCAAGCGGGTCGCCTCCCAACCAGTCGATGGCCCGAATTTCCAGCGCAGCCGCATCGCCCAGCAGGCTGCGGATCTCATCGGAGGTGAGTCCGCGACTCTCGCGGGGTGTGGAGCCAGCATAACAGTAGATGCAGCCCTGATGACAGGCATCGGTGGTTTCAATTTGCAGCGCATAGAGCCTTTTCTGCTCAAAGTATCGTTTTTGCTCCTCTTCACGCCCGACGGCCAGACCGCCGTAACGACTCAGATGATTGTTGATGCAAGCGGCCATAAAATTTTCTCCCGATTATTTGAGTTCATCACATTCTGAGTCCAGTACTCTTGTCAATTCACCTCAATAATATCATTCCACCGTGTCGTGTATCGGGCCGAAAGCCGCTCCTGATGCGGCTTCCAGCTCTCCGAGTTCTCCGCAGCCAGTCGTACGGCACCGCTCCCATAGCGCTGATTAATCGCGTCCATCACCTGCATGATCTTGCTCTCCTGCTCATTTGAAGCAGGATCCTCCTCCGCAAAAAGCGAAAGCGTTGTACTGTACGGGCTGTAAGCCCCTTTCGGCACGATCCCGCTCACAATAACCCCGGCCTTCTTGTAGCTCATACCGGCACGAAAGAGAGCGTCAAGCATCGTTTGCGCCGCCTTCAGCATTGCAAGAGAATCATTCGTGGGACAGGGCAGGGAAGCCGTTCGGGTACCCCAGTACCGTTCAGACGAATCATTGAAGGGGCTGGTAGCGATAAAAACGGTCATCAACGAGGCCAGTGAATTTTCTTTTCGGAGTTTCACCGCGCATTTGCCCGCAAATGTCGCCACGGCCTCTTGCAGCTCCTCCTGCAAGGTAACGCTGCGGCCAAATGAGCGTGAGGTGCAGATGCTTTGCTTTGCAGGCCTCACCAGCTCCATCGGCAGGCAGGATTTGCCGTTCAGCTCAGCCTGTATTCTGGCACCGACAATATGCAGGTGCTTGCGAACCCATGCAGCAGGCGCAACAGCCAGGTCAGCGGCGCTCTCAATCCTCTTTGCCTGCAACAGCTTGCTCCACTGCCGCCCGATGCCCCAGATATCCTCAACCCTGGTGCGCTCAAGCGCCGCCTGAATTTCGGCATTGCTCCTGAGCAGGCAGACACCCTGATAATGCGGATTCTTTTTTGCCAGCCGGTTGGCAACCTTGGCAAGCGTTTTTGTAGGTGCCATACCGACGCAGACCGGAATGCCGGTATGCTGCCGCACCCTCCGGCGAATCAGGCGGGCATACTCCGTCAGGTCGAACCGTGCGAAGCTCGTCATATCGAGAAACGCCTCATCAATGGAATAGACTTCAATCTCGGGCACAAGGTCGGCAAGCGTCATCATCACCCGTGTGGACATGTCGCCATAGAGGGCAAAGTTCGTGGAGAAGACCGCCACCTCATGCTTTTTCAGCAGCGGGCGGCACTTGAATTCCGGCATGCCCATCTGGATTCCGAGTGCTTTAGCCTCTTCAGAGCGGGCGATGATGCAGCCGTCGTTGTTCGACAGCACAACGACCGGGCGTAAGCGCAGGGCGGGGTTGAAGACCCGTTCACAAGAGGCATAGAAGTTATTGCAGTCAACAAGGGCAAACATGGGGTAGTTCTCCTGCCGTGGTTATCCCGGTTTATGAATCACGTATGCCACAATGCCCCACACCAGAAACTCATTGTCTTCAGTGATTCTGATCGGCTTGAATTCAGCATTGGCAGGCATGAGGTAGACACCCTCTTCCCGCACCGACAGACGCTTCACCGTAAACTCGCCGTCAATAAAACAGACCGCAATACAGCCCTCTTTTGGTTCAAGGGCTTTGTCGATCACCAGCAAGTCGCCATTCTGAATTCCCGCATCAACCATTGAGTCGCCTTTTACCCTGGCATAAAAGGTGGCTGCCGGGTGCTTGACCAGCTCCTTGTTCAGGTCAAGGGCAAGATCCAGATACTCTTCAGCCGGAGAGGGGAAGCCAGCAGCGATTGCGGTACCGGCAAGCGGCAACTCAAGCTGCGTTGTGAAGTCCGGGGTGAAGAAGTCGAGCACCGGGCCTGCATGTATTTTTGTGAGTCTCATCGTTTTTCGAGCTTTTCATTACCTGAATATACATTCTGAAGAGGAGAAGGGGAGTTGGAAAAAGCAGTTTCTGTTCCATAGACATCATCATCGCGTTATATTCCTGCGCAGTGAGTGTAATGAGCATGGAATAGTTCTCAACTGAAAAGGAGGGGGAAATATGTGCGGTTGATTCGGTTTTTAGCAGTCATCCTGGCTTCAGGAAGGAAACCGGGTACATGTGGATTTATAAAAGGAACTATCCCCGGTTTTCCATTGGGGCGCGTCTCAACACGACGCTGAAGACCGATCCGTGGTTGACCCGGGAGCGTACGGCCACGTCGCCTTTGTGTGCCAGGACAATATGCTTGACAATCGAGAGTCCGAGTCCTGTACCTCCTTTTTGGCGTGACCGTGCTTTGTCAACCCGGTAAAATCGCTCAAAGATCCGTGCAAGCTCTTTTTTCGCTATCCCGATGCCGTTATCCTCAACCTCAAGCCGGATGTCTTCACCACTCAGGAATGCCGAAATCCTTATTTTACCGTTCTGCTCCTCCACATACTTGATGGCGTTATCCAGAAGATTGCGGACGACAATGTCGAGGTATCGGGCATCGGCATGAACAGGCGGAAGTCCATTGGGAATATTGACAGAGAGCCTGATCTCTTTTTTCTCAATTGATGGCTGGAGAAGATCAACGGACTTCTTGACAAGATTCTGGAGGTCAACGGCCGTGAACTGGTATTCAATGTAACCTGATTCAATTTTTGAAAGGTCAAGGACATCGTTGACAAGTGCAGTGAGCTGATTGCTTGCCTGCAGGATAATATTCAGGAAGGTTGTGGAATGTTTTGGATCATCCATTGCTCCTTCAAGCAAGGTTTCGGTATAGCCACTGATGATCGTTAGCGGAGTACGGAGTTCGTGGGAGACACTTGAGACAAACTCACGCCGTATTCTTTCGAGGTTTCGTAGTTTTGTGATATCATTGAGAACAAAAACGCTCCCTTCGAACAGGTTCTCTTTGACAAGCGGCATGGAGCTGATCTGCATGATGCGTTCACCTCTTGAGGTAATTAGCGCAATCTCCTCCTTGCGTAATGATATTTTGGTGTTATGCACCCCGGCAAACAGCTCCTGCAGCTTGCTGTCGGAGAG
>CAIOLC010000134.1 GCA_903859055.1 uncultured Chlorobiaceae bacterium
ATTCCCGTCTTCGGCACCACTTCTTTTCTTTTTTATTGTTTACCCTACAAGCCTTCTGGAGTCTTCAATATTCATGGGTAGCTGTAATACTTTGCCTTATAGCATGCACAGGTACCAGCTAAGAACCCCACCAAATTGAACCACTGGAGTAATAAGAACTATGTTTCTTCATGTCAAAGAAGCCCAATATCTTGGAGATAGCAATGGGGCTATATTGCCTGAAAGTTACCCAATGACTCTGATATTCAGTAACATCACAACAATCTCTACTTTTTGACCTGCTTATTGCAAAAAACAACAAATCAATACCATCATGAGTTCGGAATTCACGAAGATTATGTTGACAGAGGACGAAATGCCTCGTCAATGGTACAACATTCAGGCTGATCTGCCCACACCGCTTCCGCCGCCTTTAGGTCCGGACGGTAACCCGGTTGGACCGGATGCCCTTGCGAAAGTTTTTCCGATGAACCTGATTGAGCAGGAAATGAGCACTGAACGGTGGATCGATATTCCTCAGGAGATACAGGCTATTCTGAAACTATGGAGACCTTCACCGCTGACAAGAGCAAGACGGCTTGAAGCTGCCTTGCAAACACCTGCAAAAATCTTCTATAAAAACGAAGGTGTTTCTCCGGCAGGAAGTCACAAACCCAATACTGCTGTTGCCCAGGCTTGGTATAACAAACAGTTTGGCATAAAACATCTCATTACTGAAACTGGCGCCGGACAGTGGGGAAGTGCGCTGGCCATGAGTTGCAAGCTTATCGGTATCGACTGTAAGGTATTTATGGTGCGCATCAGCTTCGACCAAAAGCCATTCCGCAAAATCATGATGAAAACATGGGGTGCTGACTGCATTGCAAGTCCAAGCGATCAAACAGCCGTAGGACGCCGGATACTAAGTGAGATGCCGGATACACCGGGAAGTCTTGCCATTGCGATCAGCGAGGCTATCGAGCAAGCTGTAGAACGTGATGATACACGCTATGCTCTCGGAAGTGTGTTGAACCATGTGATGCTGCACCAGACCATTATCGGTCTTGAGGCCCGCAAACAGCTTGAAAAAGTCGGCCTCTATCCGGATATCGTGATCGGTTGTGCTGGCGGAGGTTCTAACTTTGCAGGCATCAGTTTTCCTTTTATCTGTGATAAAATTCACGGTCGTGAGGTACAGATCATTGCAACCGAGCCGGAGGCATGCCCCACACTCACCAGAGGCCCCTACATCTATGATAACGGAGATGTTGCAAAAATGACTCCACTGCTGCCAATGCACAGTCTCGGCCATGGCTTTATTCCTCCTGCCATTCATGCCGGAGGATTGCGTTATCACGGGATGGCCCCGCTGGTAAGCCATGTCAAGCAGCTTGGTCTTATTGATGCTACGGCCATTGGACAGACGGAGTGTTATGAGGCGGCTCTGCTCTTTGCCCATACCGAAGGGTTTATTCCTGCGCCTGAAACATCACATGCCATTGCTCAAACTATCCGTGAAGCAAGAACAGCAAAAGAGGAAGGAAAGGAGAAGGTGATTCTCATGAACTGGTCGGGTCATGGACTCATGGATCTTCAGGGCTATGATGCCTTCCTTTCAGGGAAGCTCCATGATTACCCACTGCCTGAAGAACTCCTGCAACACTCTCTTGCCGCAGTGAAAGACCATCCTCAAGCGCCGCAGCAGCCTTAGGTATAAGAAAAACCCCCGGAAACCGGGGGTTTTTTTATTGCTTATTCAGTGTCAAGCTTTTCCTCTCGCTTGCCTTTTTTGGCAGGAGTGGCTCCATCAAGAAAACGAAGCTCATTCTCCTTTTCATCAAAGGCGATCCTGATCGTGCTGCCTTCAGAAAAGCGTCCTTTCAGCATCTCTTCGGCCAGCGGATCTTCCACATATTTCTGAAGAGCGCGGCGCAGAGGACGCGCACCATACAACTGGTCGTATCCTTTTTCGGCGAGGAATTCCTTCGCGG
>CAIOLC010000135.1 GCA_903859055.1 uncultured Chlorobiaceae bacterium
GATCTGGTTTCCTTATTCAGTGGGTGATATTTTTGAAAACATACCATGCACTGTTGCTCAGCGGGGACGAGGCGGATGACAAGCACTGCTTGCGCGAGAATGGTATCAGCCACTAGCATTGACCACTGAGCATGGAGTTGTTCTTCAGAGTAACTGCCCGTTTCAAGTGACCGGGCAACACCTTCTGTCACTTTTGAAACCGATATAAGCTCACTTTCGACTCGATTCACCAGCGACATGGCGAGGTTACGAGCATTATTTTCCAGCTCCCTTTCAAGGACAAGACGGGATTGGTAATAATTATATCCAAAAGTAATTACAAAAATCAGTGCGCCGCAAAGCGTAATAACAAGAATAAGCCTTGTCACAATACTCTTACTTGCCGGCATTATACCTCCAGGTAAATGTGGCATAATCTGGATAGTTTTGAATCAACCCCTCATCTTTCATCATACTCCCAACGGCCTCATAATCCTGCTTTCTTAACAAACCAATAAATGGGCGCCCTCTTCCAGAAAGAATCAAATCTTTCATTCGTTCCAGCATCCATTTCTGATGTATCCTGTTGGTCGAAACATGAGTCTGGCGCATGTATTTGATAACAATGTCAAGAGCTTCATCAGGATGAGCAAAGGCGTATTGCCACCCTTCAAGTGATGCATCGACAAAAGCATTAACCAGTGCCGGGTCTTTTGTAACAGTTTTTTCAAGAGCATAAAGACCATCTTCAGGAAAATTCATACCATAATCCTGAAGAAAAATAACGGACAACTGATCGGCATCGACACCTGAATTGAGAAGAACATGGTACTCGTTATACCACATCGCAGAGGTAACATCAATTCCGCCACGCAAAAAGAGATTTACAGTGCTTGACTGAGGAACCTCATGAACGCTTATTCTGTTTTTCGAAAAGAGGGTGCGGGGAGGAGTTGACAAATCACCCGCCCATAAACCAACCCTTTTTCCATTGATATCCTGAAGCTTCCTGATCCCGCTGCTCTTTTTTGAAATCAGCATCATGGATGATCCGTGCATAATTTGAGCCACATGAACAAGTTGTAGTCCTGCAGACCTGTGCTGAAGAGCCGTTGTCAGCCAGAGTACCGCAAAATCAGCCTTGCCATTTTGTAAAAACTCAGAAGGCGAGCGGCCAACTCCACCTTTAAGTATTGTCAGATCGATGCCATGTCTGGCATAAATTCCTTTATCAAGGGCAACATAATAACCGGCAAACTGGGATTGAGGAGTCCAGAGAGGAATGAGTGATGCTTTTTTAAGAGGGGTTAAGGGGGCAGATGAAAGAGAAGAAAAAGATACTATCCAAAAAAGTATGACAAGTACACCGTTCAATAGCACTCGCTTGCGGCACTCCTTATGCTGAATAAATTTCATCATTGTTACCCCTTCCGCATCGGACTGCCTGACATCACTCCATTCAGCTCAACCCTGAAAAAAAGCAGCATCAAAATGGATTATTGTTCACTCAACGTTATTGAATGTAAGAAAAATCATGGTTTTTCAGTACTGTGCACAAGAAAAAAGAGATATTCCGTTTTATGCGGTTATGTTGGTATATTAATTCCGATAGTCATGCTGTTACGGCTTCGTTATGCTGCACACCCCACTCCCTTTGGGAAGGAAAAAAATATTCTGTATTCTAACATTTTTTAATAATGGGACTTATAAATCCTGATTTTCAGACTCTGCCGGAACTTTTTACTTCGGTCTTTACCTGGTACAGGGGAGATAATGTAAAATTTCCTTTTGCAAGAAAAATCAACGGAGTCTATGAACCAATTTCGTACGATGCGTTTGAAGAGGACGTTCAAACATTCGCAGCATTTCTTAAACATCATGGTGTAACATCACAAGAGAGAGTCGCCATTCTTTCTGAAAACAGACCCGGATGGTATCTTTCGGATATGGC
>CAIOLC010000136.1 GCA_903859055.1 uncultured Chlorobiaceae bacterium
CAACAATTGATATTAAAAATAATAAAGGAACTCAAGCCATCAGGATTCCGAAGCAAATGCGGATAAATGATGATAAAGTGTACCTCAAGAAAGTTGGAAATACCCTTTATCTTATTCCATACCATAGCCCTTGGCAGAATTTGATTGACAGTACAGATTCTTTTACAGCAGACTTTATGGATGAAAGAGACCAGCCTGCTCAACAACAAAGGGAATCTTTAGACTAATGGAATACTTGCTTGATACAAATATCTGCATCTATATCATCAAGAAAAAACCTGTTGAGGTTTTTGAGAAATTCAATAAACTGACAATTGGAGATGTAGGGATTTCATCAATAACATTAGCAGAATTGCAATTTGGGATTGAAAAAAGTAATATACTTTTACCTCAAGAACTTTCTGCTATATATCATACAGAAAAATCTATGATAGAGTTTATTTATGCGCCATTATTACTAACAGAAAAAGTGATTGAACGGACATTTTCATTGTTTCTGAATGGTGGTGAATTCAATGTTTATTTTGGCAAGCCAATAACAACATTTGAGTTTATTGCTAATGGTTATAGCAAATTGCTTACAGACGAGTTTAAGGATCATTTTAGACAAAATGATGATTCTTCTAAGTTAAAAAAAAATTATTTCTGAATACTGTGGATGGGAAGATATTAAATTAGAAATTGTATGCAATAAAAAATATTTTTCTGATGATCTTGATTTTGATGGTGGCTTAAAGATACCCGCTTTAATTAGTGATAAAGATAAGCTATATGTTGAACCGATAGGAATAAAAAAAAACATCAAATCAAATATTGAGAAGATTAGAAATGTGTTGGTTCACTTAAGAGAAAGTCGTGAAAATAAAGTTATTTTACCAACTAGAAGAAATAGTAGATTACTTCTTCTTTATTTACATTTCATTGAAAGAATAGCCGAAAAAATTGCAGTTTTGCATGAGTAATAGTGCTTATAGCGTAGCCACATTTTTTGTATAATTTTGAATTACACAATTCAATATCTTTTAAGTTCAACTCATTCCCCCCATGACCCCACGACGCATCCTCCTCTTCACCGGAAACGGTAAAGGCAAAAGCACAGCGGCCTTTGGAATGCTGGCAAGAGCACTGGGCCACGGCATGAAAGCCAGAGTGATCCAGTTTGTAAAATCTGATGATGCTGTTGGTGAACAGCGCTTTTTCAGTCAGCTCGACGGAGTTGCGTGGGAGCAATTCGGCAAGGGATTTCTGCCTCGCGATCCGGAGAGCCCGAAGATGGAAGAGCATAGAGCTGCCGCACGGGCGGGGCTTGATGCGGCGATTGCTGCACTTGCCTCTCCTTATTACGATGTTGTACTGCTTGATGAACTCTGTTTTGCGCTTGGCGCGAATCTTGTCCCTATTGAGCCGCTGCTTGAGGCTCTTCGAACGGCTGAGGATGGCAAGATTGTGGTGATGACTGGCCGGAATGCGCCTGAAGCTCTTGTGGCTGTTGCCGATACGGTAACGGAGATGACGATGATCAAGCATGCCTATCAGCAGGGTATTCCTGCGCAGAAGGGTGTTGAGGATTAATGGATATGAAGCGTCTCAAGCGTTCAGTGGTTTGTGCTGATAACAGTTTTACCACGCAAAGCCACAGCAGGGCGGCGTTGAGGATGCTGCTCTTTTTTGCGGCCCTCATGGTGCTGCTTGCTCTCTCCATGCTTCTCGGCCCTTCGGGAATCGGAATTCCTGATCTGGAGTCGCCTTCGGGCAGCGCCATTCTCTCGCTTCGGTTCAGCCGTCTCCTGATGGGGATGATGACCGGCGCGGCGCTCTCGGCATCCGGAGTGGTTTTTCAGGCACTGCTGCGTAATCCGCTGGCTGAACCTTATGTGCTTGGAGTGAGTGGCGGGGCTGGTCTTGGCGCTACCCTGACGATACTTGCCGGGACGGGAGTGGTTGCCTCGTTCAGCCTGCCGGTTGTCGCCTTTTTTTCGGCGGTAGTAACGCTGATGGTGGTGTACGGCATCGCCAGCCAGGGGTCAACGGGTCAGCCATCCGTTTATAGTCTTATTCTCAGCGGTGTTATTGTCAGCTCAATCTGCTCAAGCATTATCATGTTTCTGGTCTCGACTGCCAGTGTTGAGGGTATGCATAATGTGATCTGGTGGATGCTTGGCAGTCTTCAGCCAGTCTCGGCAGGCCAGCAGCTTCTCTCTGCTGCGTTGCTCTTCGGGGCGCTTGCCGGAATATGGCTCCTCTCCCCACGCCTCAATGCCCTTGCGCTTGGGCGTGAGATGGCCCATTATCAGGGGCTTCATGCCGATCTGGTGATTGTTATCGGTCTGCTTTTTGCGACGCTTCTGGCCGCCATCGCGGTCTCACTTTCAGGGATGATCGGCTTTGTCGGGCTGATTGTGCCTCACGTCATGCGTGCCATTTTCGGGCCTGACCACCGAAAGCTTGTCCCTCTTGCCGCGCTTGGGGGAGGTGTTTTTCTTGTTGTCTGCGATGCCGTGGCCCGAACCCTGCTTGCTCCAGTTGAGATACCGGTCGGTGTGGTAACCGCACTTGCTGGCGGGCCTTTTTTTCTCATTATTCTCCAGCGGAGAATGAAACAGGCATGGATAGCATGATGCAGCACGATGCAATGACCTTCAGGAACGTCTCTGCCGGATACAAGCAGCGAAAGGTGCTCAATAACGTCAGCTTTACCGTCAAAGAGGGGGAGTTCGTCTCGCTGATTGGCCCGAATGGCTGTGGTAAAAGCACCCTGCTGAAAACTGCTGCCGCTCTTCTCAAGCCACTCTCAGGCAAGGTTGAATTGTTTGGTCAGGATGTGCAGCATATCAAACCGGCTCTGCGTGCATCCCTGCTGGGTGTGGTGCCGCAGAAAATCGAGTCGCCGATGGCTTTTACGGTTGATCAGATTGTGATGAACGGCAGAATCAGCTCCATGGGGCGTTGGGGAACTCCCTCCTCAGTTGACCACGATCTTGTCGAGCGCTCCATGATCTATACCGATGTGCTCGATTTGCGGGAGCGATTTTTTACGGAGTTGAGCGGCGGGGAGCAGCAGCGGGTTGCCCTGGCGATGGTGCTCGCGCAGGATCCGAAAATCATCATGCTCGATGAATCGATCTCCCATCTCGATATCAACCATCGTCAGGAGGTGCTTCAGATTCTGATGAACCTCAATCGCGAAAAACAGATGACCATCCTGCTGGTGAGCCACGACCTCACCCTCTCGGCAGGTATCTCCGACCGTTTTTTGCTGATGGAGGCTGGCACCCTGGTAAAGGCCGGAACGCCGGTTGAAGTGCTGGAGCCAGAGGTGTTGAGCCGCGTCTACAACTGCGATCTCCATGTGCAGCAGGATCCCTACACCGGCTATCTGCAGGTGACAGGAGCGATTGACAGCCTGCGGCATCGCCAGAAGCTGAACAAGAGTGTGCATGTTATTGCCGGAGGCGGAAGCGGCATTGAACTTTATCGCAGATTGCTGATTGAGGGGTACGAAGTGACCACCGGTGTCCTCAACCGTCTCGACTCCGATGCTGAAGCTGCAAGGGCGCTCAACATTCCGGCGGTGCTGGAGCAGCCCTTTTCGCCGGTTGGTTCTGAGGTTATTGCACAGGCGCTGAAGATGGTGGGTGATGCCGATGCTGTTATTCTCAGTCAGGTGCCGTTTGGCTCAGGCAACCTTGTAAACCTGACGCTTGCTGAAGCGGCGCTCAACAGTGGCAAACCGGTTTTTCTTGCCGATGGTATTGCCACTCGTGACTACACCGAGGGGAAAGCTGCCCTTGCATTTATTGCCCGCCTGATGCAGAGTGGTGCCAAGGTGTGGCACTCGATGTCTGAACTGATGACTCATCTTCAACTGTACCAAAACCGATGATCCCCATGAGCTTAAGATTCGTCGTGTGAGGCCACAGAGGAGCCCGTTGCATCAATCAGCGGCTGATGTGACGCATTGCACGCTCAAGTCAACCCAATAAAGAGTTCAACCACACTGCTCAGGACTTTTCTTTTCATGCCTTGCCGCAACAGGCAGAAGTGACCGCAGGGCATCATTGACAGATTTGTGATCAGGAAAATACTTTGCCACATCAGGATCAAGAGCAACGACGTTTGTCCCTTCCGAGTATTTGTTTGTGTACTTGCCTCTTACGCCCTTGCTGAAATCATATTCCTCTAACAGGTCATGATCATTTTGCATTACTTTCATAGTATGACCTCTCGTTTTTCGTTGCTTTTCTGGCGCTTATTATTCGAAGAGTATCGCCTCGTTCTGTATGAACCACCACCAAGATACGGTTTTTATGAGAAGCTCCAATAAGGACAAACCGTTCCTCATTTGCAGAATGAAGGGGATCGTGAAGTGTCAACGACAGAGGATCGGCAAAGGCTGAACTGGACTCTTCGAAAGAAATACCATGCTTTTGTTCGTTCGCTTGAGCTTTTTTGTTATCCCACTCAAATGTTAGCATTTTTTCATTTTATCATATCATTCCCGTAGAATTACTGTGATAGTGTTACGGCGACTGAAATTCCATGGTTGATAGCTCTTCCTCCGTTGCGCGTGATGAGATGTTGAGACACTCTACTCCAACAACATGGTCATCTTCATCAAAGTCAAGAATCACGCCAGGTCGCACCTCTTCAGATTCAACTATTCTGGTCTCATCAAGCCGGAAATAGAGGGTGTCACTCTCTTTATTAACGGTTATTTTCATGTTTTCCTCCTGTTCGATGCACCCAATTTGCATCCATATTCCGCAGTATAGTCATTTCCCTGAAGTGCTTTGAAAAGATAAGCATCTCATTTTTGATATTGTCAGCGATTCAGGCTCATTCAAGTTGCCTCCCGGGTAGTTTCTCGAACTTGCCTTTCAACAGTAATTGTATTACGTTGTACTACATGAGATGATTTTTATTACTTTGGCAATTAAAGATAAGGGGCATGACATCATGAATACTCCAATATCTGTGAGATTACCTGATGAGCTGGTGATGCGATTGGAGGGGATAGCGAAAGAGAGTGAGAGAAGTCGTTCCTTCATTATACAGAAGGCTTTGGAGTCCTATGTTGAGGAGGTTGCTGACCTTCAGATAGCCTATGACCGGCTCCATGATGCAGATGATCCTGTCATTTCAGGCAAAGAGATGAGGGAGTCTCTTGGCATATAGTGTTGGTTACAAGAAGTCGGTTCAACGCGACCTCCGGCAGTTATCCAGATTAGATGCAAAACGTATTTGTGATCAGATTGAGCAAGAGCTTGACAAGAACACGGAGTCGAATCCGCTTTTAAAAGGGCGCTTTGCTGGCCTTCGGAAATATAGAGTTGGTGACTACAGAGTAATTTACTGTGTTTTGTATGCAGAGGTTATTGTTTTGAGAATTGCCCATCGTCGAGATGTGTATAAGCGCGATATCTGACAATTTGGATTGAGTTGCATTTTTCCTTATTGCCGTCCCCGGCAGTACCAAGCCAGAGAGAAGCAGATCCTCATCGCATCCATTTTTGAAAATGTTCAATGGAAAAAGAAAATGGATTACCTATGAGCAATTATGTATGGGGTACAAGCCTGTCGCATGCGGATTATTTGCAGGCAAAGAGTTTTGTCAGTGATGTGAAATCAGCAACGCGTGATGCTGCCAGAAAGGTTTCAATGGACATCTCGCGTCAGACTCGCGATGTTATTGCCTCAAATGAGTCGCTGCACCGCGAGCAGATGGAGTTGCTCACAGCTTCGACTGATCGAACAGTCGGTGCCCTCAATGACGGGTTTGAAAGGATTTCCTATAGCATGGACGCTGGCTTCGACCGGCTGTCCGATGGCATTTCCGCGCTGAACTCCACCTTTCACTGGGGCTTTGGTGCCATTCTGGCCGAGAGGGCAGTACCAACATTTTGGTGAGCGGAGGTGAGGGACGAACCGCCGCACGCCAAAATGTTCTGGTAACAACCGACAAAAGAAAGAGTTATTGTGGGAGAACGAAATTTGATGTCTGCTCTTTGATTATTGCTGCCAACACAGTTTTCAGTAATTGAGATAAGTAATGCTTACATTCGGGAGCGTTGATAACCAATAAACCGATTACCACCATGACCCTCAAGCAGCGATTTCCTTTTCGTTTCGAGACAAGTTCTTCCGCTATCCATCTTTCCCGTTATTGCTATAACTGACATTATTAAAGGAAGATTTGAGCATTTTTTATTATTGATAAAGCACTCTTTTTTCTATATTTCCTTACCCATGGTAAGATTTAAGAAATAACGTAAGGAGAAGAGATATGCCCATTGCAACCATGACCAGCAAAGGACAGGTCACCATTCCGAAAGAGATTCGGGATCTTCTTGAACTGCATTCTGGCGACAGGCTTGAGTTTACTTTTGAAAAAGGGGGACGACTTGTTGTTACGCCAGTGAAAAAAAATGTTGACGATCTTTATGGCAGACTGTTTAATCATGACAGGGCAGCACTTTCAATCGAAGCAATCAATGAGGCGATCCGTCAAAAATTTCAACATGACGGGCAGTGAAAGCGCTTGATACCAATATACTTGTTCGCTTTCTTGTTCGTGACAATCAGGAAGAGGCAGAGCGTGTTTATCGTCTCTTTAAAGCAGCCGAAGCTGATAAAACTCTCTTTTTTGTCTCAATTCCTGTTCTTCTTGAACTGATATGGGTACTTGATTCTGTGTATGGAATTACACGGCACGATATCCTTAATGCCATTGATGAGTTTTTGCTCCTGCCAATAGTAAGCTTTGATGGTCAGTCTGCCGTAAGGAGGTTTATTGCGGAGGCTCGAAATAATAACCTTGATCTTTCGGATCTTTTGATTGCCTGTGATTCGACCTTGTCAGGGTGTGACAAGGTTTTGACCTTTGACAAGAAAGTCGCAAAGTCAGAGCTTTTTACCTTGCTTGAGAAGTAGGCGTTTTCGTCCGCGCTTTTTTTCCTCATTTCAGCAATGTTGGAAAAGGACGAGAAGCTGTTTTTTGTCAAGCTGATTGAAATTCCATTGTTTTTAACTCGTCCTCCGTGGCTCTTGATGAGATGTTGAGAAACTCCACTCCCACACGGTCATTTTCATCAAAATCAAGAATGATGCCAAGCCGCACCTCTTCAGATTCAACTATTTTGGTCTCGTCAAGCCGAAAATAGAGGGCATCACTCTCTTTATCAACGGTTATTTTCATGTCTGTCTCCATTTCAACTCTCAGATACACGTCATCCGCAACGCTTTACATGCAGTTGCATTGCAATTTATCATAAAACGATATTATCTTGCTGTAAATAGAATTTACATTTTCTGTCAGCCTGTTATCCCCGTGAAAGATTTCTTCATCAGCTACACCGGCGCAGATCTGCAATGGTGCATGGATAGCCACCCAGCTTCGTGATGCAGGTTACACAACAGTGTTTCAGGAATGGGATTTTCATGCAGGCGGTAACTTTGTTCTCGAAATGCACCGTGCCGCAAAAGAGTGCAGCACAAGAACTCTTGCGTTACTCTCTCAGTGCTACCTCAATGCCCTGTTTACCAGCCCCGAATGGTCAGCTTCATTTGTTCGCGACCCGAAAGGAGTTGAACGGCTTCTTGTAAGCACTCTACAAGAATTGCTTCCGTAGAAAATATCAGACAGAAACTGATACACCTGTAAATCATGAAAGAAATGCCCGACCCCTTGAAAAATATGTTAGCCAAATATTGAGCTGTTTTGGAAAGGATTACGGAACGACTTTTCACTGAGCACTTACCGGTGCGCATTTACGATTGTAAGCCGGATGGATTATTTGCTGCCTTGATCCTTGAACCGCCCCTCAAAGCGCGGCAGATCGTCGGCCCGGAGTTGCTCAAACATTGACCGATACTCCTTTCCTGCGGCGATGTTGACATCCACCTTCAGCCTCAGCAGTTGCCTCGTGCATGGCTGCATGTCCGGCACGCTGCTGATAAAACTCCTCGGCACTGGTTGCAGGATGCTCCCCAAGCTGGCCTGCAAGTTTGCCATATCAGGTTGCTTTCTGGTTGCGCCGTTCAAGCTTTTGCGGATGCTGCCGAATCTCTGCGGCGATACTCTCAATCCGTTCGCCCCCTCCGAGGATCTCCTGCTGCTCCTACTTGAACCTCCAACCACTTTCTTGTGAGAGTGACTTATTAATTTGCTTCGTGCTCTTGTAAATCAATAGTATTATTTGTACTTAAAACAAAAGGGTTCTCATCAGAAAAAATTCCTGTAATATCGGACTATCATAGCCAAAAAATGGAGCAGTGATGATGACCAAAACGATAGATATACATACCGCTAACATAAGCATCGAAGATCTCTTGTCACTGATTCGTCAGGGGACTGAAGTTATGATGACAGAAGCGAATATCCCATTTGCCCGTATTTCTCCATGCTTTCCTCTTCGTCAAGAACGTGTTGCGGGATTACATTCAGAAGCCATTTGGACAAGTGACGATTTTGATGAACCATTGTGTGGACTATCTGCTGACCTGGAATTGTCGCCACATTGCTAACATGGAAATTCAAAGAAGCATAGCAGGCGATCTCGAATTGCAGGGCTTTTTGCTACCTGTTATGTGTACCCCGGAAGAACTTGTAGGAGACGATGATGTGGAATGATGAAATTGGCAGTGAAGTAAGGACGATTCGTGAAGCACATGCGGCAAAATACAATTATGATCTTAGCGAAATTGTTGAAGACTTAAAGAAGTCAGAACAAAAACATAAAGCGGAAGGGTATATTCACGTACAACCTGCGCCCAAAGAGAATCTGCCTGCTACGCCACTTCAGAGGATGCGTTTTGCTCATCGCTGAGTTTCTGTCGGAATTGTATGAAAAGAGTATGTGAACCGATAACGGCTGCTGGACAGGCTGAATAGAAGAAGTGCCGGGAGTCAATTGCCCGGAATACACGAAAGAAGAGCTGTTAATAAGCCTTAAAATGACCTTGGAAGAACTTCTTGAATCGGAGAAAAATATGAGCGTTACAAAAGAGAATATTGAAAATAAGATTAGTTGGTTTAATAATGAAGTTGTTTGTATAAAAAATAGTTTTCAACTTTGGATTTCTGAATTAGGACACCAAATAATTACACAAGAAGTAGAAATTACTAAAACTGAAGAACCAAGTGGTACGTACAAGACAAAACAATTTGATTTTATAATAGATGGGAGTGCAGCAATTCCCGATTTAAAAATGTTAAATAGAAATATATCAATTAAGCCCAGCTATCAATTTTATGGCATATAGATTTCCGTTACCACAAAAAAGCG
>CAIOLC010000137.1 GCA_903859055.1 uncultured Chlorobiaceae bacterium
CCTCGTCTAATTCTTCGATCATTAGCTATAAAAAGATATTCTTGCCTGAGTTCTTCTTCGGTCATACCAGAACCATCATCTTGAATAATAATTGCTTGTTCCGATAGTGGTTCTGGTAAGGTAATTTCAACAGTATCTGCATCAGCATCCCAAGCGTTATCAATTAACTCTTTAAGTGCTTTTTCTGAAGAACGATAATTTTCAGATAAAAGTTTGGCAAGTCGCGCATTAACATGAAATCTGATTTCGTTCATTAGCTTCAGCTTATGATTAATAAAATTTTTTCAATAAAGCCCTTATTGAGCAATAATAACTTTTTTTTTGCATTCTTTACTCCACACCCACATCATCAATCTCCCCCATAATCCTCTCCGTCTCTGTCAACGCTACGATGATACGCTGGTAATGACGGACATCCTCAAAGCTGAGTTCTCTCCCCTTTCGGTCTTTGAGCCATTTTTGTGCGGGCTGGTAGCCGCCGATGTAGAATTCCCATGCGATTGATGGGACACCATCGAAATACTGGGTTTCGTTGATGTACACCTTGCCATCCTGATAGTGCAGTTTGCCCACCATGTTATCTCCGCTGACGGGATAGGTGGTCAAGCGCTGATCAACGGTCGGGCTTTCGAGCAGGTGGAGTTGCCGTAGTTCGCTGCCAAGAGCGACGAGTTGGCGGAAGCTTTGCTGATCTTTCGGGTATGGCACTCTTGGGAAGTCGATCTTCAGGAACTCCTTGTATTTCTCTCGGTAGCTCGGGCTGTGGAGCACGGAGTAGATGTAGTCGAGGATGTCGATCGGGGCAAAGGTACCTGTGGTTTCTTCTTTTTCCGGGGTGAAGGTCAGGGCGATTGATTCGGCTATCTTATCGACAATTGCTCTGTTCAGGTTTGGGGTGCGCAGTTGCTGGCCATCGGTGTTGATCTGATTGCTCGATTCGGGATAGAGGTAGAGCGGGAAATAATTTCCCGATCCAAATCGGCCGGCTGTACCCGTTAAATTAAATTCACCAATTTTGTTAGCAATAAAAACATATCTCCAGTCACCCACACACTGTCTTGCTATAACCAATCCAATATTTTCACCGTTCAGAAAATGTTGCATTACTTCTCTTCTGGGCATACAAAGAAACCCTCTTGATCTTCCAGTATAATAGGTGTAACGGTTATCAAAAGGGCGGTAACTGATCGGCACGATGTTCGAGATATCAGGGCCTGATTGTGACAAATCATTTTTTGCATACACAACTTTCCAGTCTCTTGCATCTTTGCCGAGAGAGAATCGTGTTCTCGCACGCTCAACATCCAATAAAAGAAATTCCTCAATTGTTCGCCGAACTTCAGCAGGCTTATCGCTAATGGTAAATTCATCTCTTGCCGTTACAATCCCCACCGAATTGACCGGATAGAGCTCATGCACGGCAAACCCGTCGCCATACTGTTTCAACCCATTCAAATCTTTCTGCACAAAAAAGTATTGCGGCGCAGAGAGGCCGAGAACGGTAAAGTCAACCGTTGCAAGGTTGTTTGCCCAGAGGAAATCGTATTTGAAGGCGCGATC
>CAIOLC010000138.1 GCA_903859055.1 uncultured Chlorobiaceae bacterium
TGACATTGTGCAGGCAGCAAGACAGGAGCTCACGATTGAGTGGTGGGATCATCACAGGTCAACCACCCTGTTCCCGGCCAGAGTAATCTTCCTGGAGTTTCTGAGACGCGGAGGCCAAAACAACGGCGTTCTCTTTTGAAAGATACTCCCCCTGAAGCCGATTGTACAAAGAGATTGCAAGAAAGTATCAAACCATAAGAGACAATATCCTGAAAAATACCACCAGTGAAACAATTTTATGAGAAATTTTCTCTTTAAAAGAGGGATAGTCTTCTGAAAAGAATATTTTATAGCATCAGAAAGTGATTTTATCTCATAAAACAGCCTTCTTGTGTTAATCAATTTCTCTCTTGAAAACTGGGCATCCTTCATGGAACCGGTCTCCTTCTCCATGATTGCCAGCCGCGAACGGCAGCATAGCGAGCGCGTTCCAAAGGTAGCAAAATACTCGACACGGATACTGCTGATCGCGGCCATTTATGGCGGCAATGCCTCGGGAAAGACAAACTTTTTCAAGGCGCTGAGTTTTGCCAAAAATCTGGTAGTCAGGGGAACGCTTCCCGATGCCCTCATTCCCGTCGACACCTTCCGCCTCGATACGCAATGCGCGTCAAAGCCTTCCAATTTTTCATTTGAACTCCTCATTGATGAAGCGATCTACGAATTCAGTTTTACCCTTACCCGAAAAGCTGTTCTGGAAGAGAAACTGATCGAAATTACATCGGGCAGTGAAAAAACACTCTACCACCGGCAACATGGGGCGATAGATTTTGGCGCTGGTTTGGAACAGCGCCCATTCCTTGAGTTTGCCTTTCAGGGCACACGCGATAATCAGTTATTTCTCACCAACTCGGTTTCACAAAAAGTTGAAACCTTCCGTCCGGTCTACAACTGGTTCAGGAATATTCTGGAACTGGTCGCTCCCGATTCAAGATTTGAACCATTCGAGCAGTTTCTGGATGAAGGGCATCCACTGTATGCCACCATGAATAGCATGCTGCCAAAACTTGATACAGGAATCACTCATCTCGGGGGAGAAAAAATCCTGTTTGAAAATCTGCCATTTCCTGAGGCCATAAAAAATCTGATACAGGAAGAGGTCAAAGAGGGAAAAGCGATACGGCTGGAGCCCGATCTTGACCGCTATGTGGTCACAAGAAAAGAGGGTGAACTCATTGCCTGGAAGCTGGTAACCTTTCATCAAAAAACAGATGGAACCGAGGCAAAATTCGAGTTACAACAAGAGTCAGATGGCTCCCGCCGGGTGATTGATCTCTTGCCAGCTTTTCTGGAACTCTCCGCCCCCTCATCAAAAAAGGTGTATGTGATTGATGAACTTGATAGGAGCCTCCACACCCTGTTGACCCGATCACTTCTGGAAGGCTATCTTGAAAACTGTTCGCAGGAGAGTCGTTGCCAGCTCTTGTTCACCACCCATGACGTGCTGCTGATGGATCAGCAACTGTTCCGGCGTGATGAAATGTGGGTCGCTGAACGCAATGCGTCAGGCTCATCCTGCCTGTGGTCATTCAGCGACTATAAAGATGTCCGCTACGACAAGGATATCCGGAAAAGTTATCTCCAGGGCCGACTCGGAGGCATACCAAGAATGCGCACCAGCCTTAACCCCTCCTGCGAAAATAAAACTACAGAGGGCGAGTAATGGCCACACCAAGAAGAGACTTTCAACGGCGCATCGGTGAGCGAAGATACCGGAAACTTTTTGTTCTGGCCACTGAAGGAAATAAAACGGAGCCAGAATATTTCGATCTGTTACAAAACAATCACTCAGTCATCAAAGTGCATTGTCTCAAAACAAAAGAGGGCTTGGCCCCTCTGGCACTGTTAAAAAAAATGGAGCACTATCTCAAAAAAGAGAGCCTGAAAAGTTCAGACGAAGCGTGGTTAATTGCCGACCGTGACCAGTGGGATGAAAATCAACTCGATCAGCTTTATACATGGTCAACCTCTCAGAAAAACTTTGGTTTTGCACTGAGTAACCCAAAGTTTGAATACTGGCTTTTACTTCATTTTGAAGAAGCTTCAGGAATTTCTACATCCCGAGAGTGTTCAGAACGTTTAAAGCGACATCTGCCCGAATATGATAAAGGAATAGATGCCCGCAAGATTACGGTCTTTATCAGAATGATTTGTTTAGTTACTTTACGCAAGAAGAGGTTTACGCTTCTCCGAATCGGGCTGCTTAGTCTACAATGTTCGCCGGATCCTGCAGGTGCGATAGAATTCTTGACAACCACTATCGATCGTGTTATTGTAACTCATGGAGATAATTGATGAATACTGTAACTGTTTCAAGTAAGTTTCAGGTTGTTATACCAAAAGAAATTAGAGAAAATATAGGCCTTCGTGTAGGGGCGACTATGGGGATCATCACCTATGGAGGTCGGATTGAACTTGTACCAATCCAGCCAATGCAATCGCTGAAAGGAATCTTCAAGGGTATCAACACTGAGATCAAAAGGGAAGACGACAGAGTATGAATGTTGTCGACTCTTCTTGCTGGCAGCAAAGTTGGTGATGCCGTGGCGGCAGCGATAGAAGATATTTCATCACCTGTTATTCCATCAATAACCCTTTATGAAGTATTCAAGAAGTTATTGGTCGAAACAAACGAAGATCAAGCTTTACTGGCCATTACTCATATGAAACAAGGCCGGGTGATCGAACTCGACGCAGAGCTGGCGATTTATTCTGCGAAGATTGGCAAAGACAACAAATTAGCTTTAGCTGATAGTATTATTAATGCCACTTCCTCGAAATACGATTGTACCCTCTGGACACAGGATCAGCATTTCAAGGGTTTGAAAAAAGCAAAATATTTCGAAAAAGAGCAGAGCATCAATAAATTTCCGGTTGTCCTTTGCTCTTAATTGAGCCGTCAAGTCAAATGTTTCAGCATCATGGGGAGAATCGTTTTTTGTGATCGGCTTGATGATAAAGATTGTCCGAGTGGCTTGAGCAACGATTACTCGCCCAGATTCTGGACTGCTTCGACTGCATTGAAACGACCAACGTGCGAACACCCATGGGCAACTACCGTTGGCCTACCGAATCAGTACCCAGAGAGAGGTTGTTCCTGGAATATCTGGGAATAGTGTGCGCTTTATCCTCCTTTCAGGGTGGTAAGTGACTCCTTAAAAACTCATCCCTCGCCATCCCTCCGTCCCGGTGCCTTAATGCGCACATACACAGCAGCCAGCATAACCAGCGCGTTGATTGCCCCGACAACGATAAAGGGTGCCTTCGGGCTCATGGAGTCAAACAGTCGGCCGCCGATGGTGGTGATGATGAGAATTCCAATGGCACCGCTGATATTGAACATGCCGATGACTGAGCCCCGTTCTGCCTTTGGGGCCTCCTGCCCAATCAGCGACTGCGCTCCAAGGAACGAGCTTATCTGCCCTATGCCGAGCAGCACAAAAAAGATGATGGAGGCGGATTCATGCGGGTTACCGATCATTCCCAGCGAGAGGTAGCCGATGCTTGCCAGCGCCATGCAGACAATGAGCGCAGTGACCCGGTTCCATCGGTCAATCAGCGGCCCGATAACCGGTGCCCAGAGCAGAGCGGCACCCTGGGAGATAATGAAAATCATCATCCCTTTTTTGAGCGCTTCGGCAGGGGCCATGCCCATGGCAATTCCGGAGGTTGTTCCCCATAGTGGCAGAAAGGTGCCGATAATGGATTGGTCTCCCCGTGCCACAAAGGCGGCAGCGTAGGAGAGCAGAATTCTCGGATTTTTTGCGCAACTGATGCCGCTGGTGAAGAGTGCGCAAAGAGAAGGGCGATCCTCTTTTTTTACCGCAGTCCCCCCCTTGAGGCCGAAGCCAACCACTATTGCCGAAACAAGCGCGACCCCGGCAATGGCCAGGTGGGTGTAGAGCCCTGCGTCATTACCGCTGAACCCTTTCGCAATCAACTTCTGCGGCAATCCCCCAAAAAAGCTGTTCAGCGCAACAATGCCGAGACCATTGAGGAAACCGGTGATGGCAATCAGCTTGCCTCTCGATCGTTCGGCAGGGTAGTCGATCATGACGGTCGAGAGCCCCCCAGTAACGGCCACAATACCGAGGGCATAGATCATCCTGTACAATGTCAGGTCGGCCACAGAGCGGGAGAGAGGATAGAGCGCGTAAGCAAGTGCAAGGAGGAGAAATCCGCTGCTGTAGACCGGCCTCCTTCCAATTCGATCCATCAGAACACCGGCAGGCACAAAGAACAGAAGGGTGACAATCTCTGTCCAGAAGACAAGATCGCCGCTGATGGCCCCCTGCAGCGAGGTTGGGATTTTAAGGTGTTCGTTGAGGATATAGGCCTGTCCGAGAGAGACAAAGGTTACAAGGCCAATAGAGAAAAAGGCGGCATAAAGATACGCAACACCGTGGCGGGGTAGTACTGATGGGGCAAGAGCGATAGGCCCGAGCGAGTGAGAAGAGACTGTTTTGATCATTGCCATGGTGGCTGTTTTAGGTCTCTTGAAAAAACTTTAACCGTTAAAA
>CAIOLC010000139.1 GCA_903859055.1 uncultured Chlorobiaceae bacterium
CCTGAAGGGCGGCTGCCATCTATTCTGGATGCGCTGACCATTACAAGAGCTGACGGCACAAAGCTCGTTCTTGAGACACAGCAGCACCTTGGTGAAGAGCGTGTCCGTACCGTCTCTATGGAGAGCACTGACGGCCTTGTCAGAGGCATGAAAGTTGCAAACACAGGCAAACCAATACAGGTTCCGGTTGGTGCGGAGGTTCTTGGTCGAATGCTGAACGTCGTCGGAGACCCGATTGACGGCCGCGGCCCCGTCAATTCAAAAAAATCGTACTCTATCCACCGCCTTGCCCCAAAGTTTGACACTATCTCAACGAAAGCGGAGATGTTTGAAACCGGAATCAAGGTTATTGATCTTCTCGAGCCTTACTCACGCGGAGGAAAAACCGGTCTCTTCGGCGGTGCAGGTGTAGGCAAGACGGTTTTGATCATGGAGTTGATCAACAACATTGCAAAACAGCAGTCTGGTTATAGCGTGTTTGCCGGTGTGGGTGAACGTACCCGCGAAGGAAACGATCTCTGGCACGAAATGATGGAGTCAGGCGTTATCGATAAAACCGCTCTGGTCTTCGGTCAGATGAACGAGCCTCCCGGAGCCCGCCAGAGGGTTGCGCTCACCGGGCTCAGTATTGCTGAGTATTTCCGTGACGAAGAAAACCGCGACGTGCTGCTCTTTATTGACAATATCTTCCGCTTTACCCAGGCCGGATCTGAAGTATCCGCTCTTCTAGGACGTATGCCGAGCGCTGTAGGATACCAGCCAACGCTGGCAACAGAGATGGGTGAACTTCAGGACAGAATCGTCTCTACCAAGAATGGTTCAGTCACCTCGGTACAGGCCATTTATGTGCCTGCGGATGATTTGACCGATCCTGCACCTGCAACGGCATTTGCCCACCTTGATGCAACGACGGTGCTTTCACGCCAGATCGCAGAGCTCGGGATCTACCCTGCCGTTGACCCTCTCGACTCGACCTCACGTATTCTCGACCCGAACATCGTTGGGGACGACCATTACGACACCGCCCAGGCACTCAAGCAGCTTCTTCAGCGCTACAAGGATCTTCAGGACATTATTGCCATTCTTGGTATGGACGAACTGAGCGACGAAGACAAGCTGGTTGTTTCAAGAGCCAGAAAAGCACAGCGTTTTCTTTCGCAACCATTCTTTGTGGCAGAGGCCTTCACCGGTCTTGCCGGTAAATATGTCAAGCTTGAAGATACCATCAAGGGGTTCAAGGAGATCATTGCCGGAAAGCATGACAATCTGCCTGAAAGTGCCTTCTACCTCGTAGGAACCATTGAGGAAGCCGTTGAGAAAGCAAAAACTCTCTAAACAGAAGCAATAACCATGGCGAATTCCGAAAAAGGTTTCCAGATAGAGATTGTTACTCCCCAGAAACTTTATTTTTCCGGGGAAGTTTTGAGTGTAACAGCTCCGGGTGAGTCCGGGCAATTTCAGATTCTGAAAAACCACGCACCCCTCCTTTCTGCACTGTTACCCGGAAAGGTAAAGCTTGGTTTGGCTGATCGAAGCGAACAATCTTTTTCTATCTCAGACGGTTTTTTAGAGGTGAGCAGCAATAAAGCTATTCTGCTCACCGAAGACATCTCCTGATTACAACGTAACGACATCAAAAACATCAGCACCCTTACGGGAGCTGATGTTTTTTGGTTGTATGACAATCCTGACACCAAAAGCCCTGCGCCCGGGAGAGACTATCGGGCTTATCTCCCCATCATCACATTGCGCTTACCCCGACAAAATTGAGCGGGCGGTAAGCTATCTTGAAAAAAATGGCTACAAGGTAAAACCATCCTCTCACCTCAACTGCATCGACACCAATCCGCTCATTGCAGACGAACAAAAACTTCATGATCTCCACGAGATGTTCGCCGACAGGAAGGTTAAGGCAATGATCTGTTTGAGAGGCGGTGCCGGTGCAACAAGATTGCTGAAAAAAATTGATTACAAACTGATTGCTGCCAATCCAAAAATAGTGGTGGGCTATTCCGACATTACAGCACTCTCGCTCGCCCTTTTTGCTCAAACAGGGCTGATCAGCTTTTCCGGCCCCATGCTTGCCACAGAGCTGCATGAGCCAACCCCTTACACCGAGGAGCATTTCTGGGGCATGCTCACCTCTCCCTCTTATGCTCTTTCGCTGCAGAACCATCCAGACCACCCTGTAACCTGTATCAGATCCGGATCCGCAGAGGGAAACCTGATTGGAGGCAACCTCTCTGTTCTCTCTGCATTGATTGGCACACCCTACCTCCCAGCACTGAGCGATTCTCTTCTCTTTCTCGAAGAGATCAATGAACCGGCATACCGTATCGACAGAATGCTCTCGCACCTGAACAATGCCGGTATGCTTGCTCCTTGCCATGGAGTTCTTTTAGGACAGTTCAGTACTCTATCAGAACTGACAAAAGAGGAGCAACTTCGATTGCAGCATATTTTTAGCTATTACAGCGAACAGGCCCATAACAACGGACCGGTCATGAGAGGCCTTTCATGCGGCCATATCAAAAATCTGATGACTCTTCCGGTTGGTGGGCGCTTCAAAATGGCGATTTCAGAGAGCGGGGATTTTTTCCTTGGAGCGACAGAGCCAGTCATTCATCGGTAAGATCGGTTTCTGGTGCGGGAAGTTGTGTCTCTTTTGATCACTGCTTATTTTCCTCTTTTAACATTTTGAGCTGACAATTATGAACCTCACTCTCGGGCAACATTGGAGAGCAACCATCCCGGGAATAGGGATAAGAAAGCGCGAACTGCTTTCGGGCCAGGAACTGCTCGACGCATATCGCGTTCTCCTCTTTAATGATGAAGCGCATACCTTTGACGAAGTGATCAACCAGCTTATGAAAGCTCTTCGCTGCAGTCGCCATAAAGCTGAAAAGCACACCTGGGAGGTTCATACCCGTGGCCGCAGCATTGTCTATGCTGGCTCGATGTTTGCCTGCTTGCAGGTGAGTTCTGTTCTTGAGGAGATTGCCCTGAAAACGGAGATTCAGACCATATAAGCTTTTGAATACACCCGTGCAGAGTCATTCAACCATGTGACAGTGCTGACAGATAATTCTCCCTGTTTGTTATATTGCCTTACGTGATATCCAAATGATAACCATCGGGTATCCCTGACTTACTTTCCACACTATTCTGAATACACCATGAGCAATTCCGATAAAAAACGGGTGCAGAGCGCAACTCTCTCACCTGATAAGGTGATGCACAAGCTGGTTTCGCTGGCTAAACGACGTGGCTTTATCTTTCCCTCTTCGGAGATATATGAGGGGCTCTCCTCCTGCTTCGACTATGGGCCACTGGGCAGTGAGATGAAGCGGAATATCAAGGAACTTTGGTGGAACTCGATGACTCGCCGCCATCAGAATATTGTGGGGCTTGATGCCTCGATTATGATGAACCCGCGCGTCTGGGAGGCTTCGGGACATGTGGCGAGCTTCAATGACCCGATGATTGACGACAAGACAACCAAGCGGCGCTATCGGGCTGACCATCTGATTGAGAACTATATTGAAAAACTGCGTCGCGACGGCAAGGAGGCTGATCTCAAGAGAGTACAGAGTACCTATGAAGCCGCTACCAGCTCAGAAGATCTGAACCGTGCGCTTTATGAACTGATTCTTGCTGAAGGGATAAAGGCGGCAGATACCGGCTCGGGAGACTGGACCGAGGTGCGCCAGTTCAACCTGATGTTCCAGTGCAATATGGGGGCACTTGCCGAAAGGTCGAGTGTCGTCTACCTTCGGCCCGAAACTGCGCAGGGTATTTTTGTGAACTTTCACAATGTTCGCGAGTCGTCGCGCATGAAGGTGCCATTCGGTATTGCCCAGATCGGCAAGGCTTTTCGCAATGAGATTGTAAAAGGCAACTTTATCTTCCGCATGGTGGAGTTTGAACAGATGGAAATGCAGTACTTTGTCAAGCCTGGCACACAGGCTGAAGCATTCGAGGCCTGGCGTGAAGAGCGCTTTGCCTGGTACAGCAGCACTCTTGGTATCAACAAGGAGAAACTGCACTGGTACAAGCACGACAAGCTTGCACATTACGCCGACCTTGCCTACGACATCAAGTTTGAGTTTCCCTTCGGGATAGAAGAGATAGAGGGCATTCACTCAAGAACAGATTTTGACCTGAAACAGCATCAGGAGTACTCCGGTAAGAATATGGAGTATATCGACCAACTCACCAATGAGCGCTACATCCCTTATGTGGTAGAGACCTCCGCCGGGTGCGACCGGCTCTTCCTGGCACTTCTTGCCGATGCCTACACCGAAGATACGGTTGACGGCGACGAACGCGTTGTCCTGAAACTATCGCCCAGGGTTGCGCCAGTTAAAGCTGCCGTTCTGCCGCTGATGAAGAAAGGTGGCATGGGTGAGCGCGCCTCCGCTTTGTGCGATGAACTGTCGTCAAACTTTCTTGTCCAGTACGACGATGCTGGCTCTATCGGCAAACGCTACCGCCGTCAGGATGAGATCGGCACGCCATTCTGTATCACGGTTGACCACCAGTCACTTGAAGAGAACACTGTCACCGTGCGCTACCGCGACACGGCAGCTCAGGAGCGAATGGATATTTCGAGGGTTCGCGAATTTCTTGCCTCTCAACTTATCGGACAGTAAGCTATGCAATACGATGTTGCTGTTATAGGGGGAGGCCCTTCGGGAGCTGTTGCCGCAACGATACTGGCCAATGCGGGATTTTCCATTGTGTTGATTGAGAGAAACTTTGACAACGTCAAACCCTGCGGTGGAGCCATTCCGCTTGGCCTCATCGAAGAGTTCCAGATTCCCTCTGAGCTGATTGAAAAGAGACTTTCCCGAATGAAGGCACGATCACCAAAAGGGCGAGTCATCGACATGAAGATGCCCAACGGCTATGTTGGTATGGTGCGTCGCGAAAAATTTGACCGCTATCTGCGTGTTGAAGCTGAACGAGCTGGTGCCATTGTGGTTGAAGGGCTGGTCACCTCGATTGCTCAATCTGGTGACGAGTTTGTCATCAACACCCTCAACAACAAGCAGGCTTCAATCCATGCCAAAAGGATTATCGGTGCTGACGGTGCCAACTCTAACACCGCCGATGCCCTGCACTTTCCACCCAACGAACTGAAGGTGATTGCCATGCAACAGCGGTTCAAATACACTCCAGCCATTCAGAAGTTCAGTGATATTGTTGAAATATGGTTTGACGGTGAGGTCTCGCCCGACTTTTACGGCTGGATTTTTCCAAAGGCCGATCATCTGGCCATCGGCACAGGAACAGAGGAGCACCACCATAATATCAAGGCACTCCAGAGGCGCTTTCTTGAAAAGATAGGGATTACCGACAAACCCTATCTCGATGAGGCGGCTAAAATTCCGATGAAACCCCGCAAATCATTCACCCAGGAGAAGGCGATTCTGGTTGGCGACGCAGCAGGGCTGGTGACACCGGCCAACGGAGAGGGGATCTTCTTCGCCATGCGCTCAGGCAAGCTTGGTGCTTTGGCCATGATCGAGCATCTGAAACATGGCACTCCACTCAACAGGTATGAAAAAGAGTTCCGCAAGCTCTATGCCCCCATCTTTTTCGGCCTTGAGGTGCTGCAGGCAGCCTACTACCGCAACGACCGGCTCCGTGAAAGTTTTGTGGCAATATGCGCTGACAATGACGTGCAGCGGATCACCTTCGACTCCTATCTCTACAAAAAGATGATTCCTGCCTCCTGGCCAGTTCAGATGAAAATCTTTTCCAAAAATATCTATCACCTCATTAAAGGCTCCTGAATGCTCCTCTCGCTTCCCAACTGGATCATCCATATCTTCTCAGCCCTTGAGTGGGGAATTGCCGCAGCACTCCTCTATCGTTATGGCAAAATGAGAGGCAGACGAGATATCCGGCTGTTTGGACTTGCCATGTTGCCACACTGGAGTGGGAGCTTTTTTGTGCTGGGATATCATGTTTCGGGTGATACTCTTCCGATGCTGCTTGACATGTCGGAACTGATCAATGTCTTTGGCAGCATTGCGCTGCTCCTTGCAACACTCAAGCTGCTCCAATCAACCAACAAGATACCAGCCGCCGGATATACCGCATCAATCGGAGCCATCATGATTGCTGGCAAACCACAGTCGTGGCTTGGCGCAGATATCTTCGACACGATTCTGCAGATATCGAGCGTGATTTACATCACCTTCCTGGTGCTGCTGCTGGTCGTCCACCGACGCGACAACACTATCTTCTCTGGCCTGACCGTTGCAGGCTTCTGGTTTGTGCTTCTCTTTATCTCTGTCACCATCTTCTGCATGTACCTGGCCACCCAGGTGCGGGGATATCCGACACTGTCACACGACAACCTGCTCCACGGGCTTGCTGAAAGCCTGCTCAGCATCAGCAACCTTATGATTGCCATCGGCGCACAGCGAAAGATAAAAGAGTATGAGCGAAATCAGTTGACGGCCGCCGCCGGATGAAGAATTGAGGAGTATTTTGCTGGATCCGAAAGCACCTCAACGGCTTTTTTAACCACCAGGTCCTCCTTGACCTCTGCTCCCCTTGCAAGCCGAAGGTCGTAGTGACGGAGAATTTCAACCTCAAGCGACTTTGCAATATCACTCGCCTCCCGCTCAACTTCGCGCACCTTTAACCTGTCAAGCTCCTGCTGAACCGCATCAAAACTATTCAGTTGAATCTCGCTGATTTCAGGGTCAGCTCTTTTGACACTCTCCCTCAGGCCAGTAAGTCGCCGTTCGTTATCCGAAACATAGACAAATTTTCTGTTGTGGAGAAAATCGTTGAAAGAGGCCATAAGCTGCACACGGTCAAGTTGTGACGGCATCTTGAGCGGATATGCTGAACAGAAGTCCGTAGCAAAGAGGAAAAGCATCCCTTTTCGCCGAAGTTCCATAAGATAGAGAGAACCCGCAGGTTCTGAAATTTCTATATCGGGGGTAATACCGCCGCCGCCATACACTTTTCGACCTCCCCGGGTAGAATAAATCTGCGGTGATTTATCCTCGCGAGCCTTGGGCAGTACCTTGCGTGCACTGCTCATTGGTGTCAACTCTTTCTGGATCAACCGACCTGATGGAGTAGAGTATTTTGCTATGGTGAGTTTCACCGAACTGTCGTAAGAGATCCGCACCACAGATTGCACCAGCCCTTTGCCATAAGAGCGACCACCCAGAACAACCCCACGGTCCAGGTCTTGCACAACTCCTGAGAAAATCTCGGAAGCAGAGGCACTTTGACTATTAATCAAGACCGCCAGTGGAATGTTGGGCAGAAGAGGCTTCTCCTCTGTCAGATATGTTTTCGTCATCTCCGGCAACCGCCCCTGCAGAGAGACAACCTTGCTGCCCTGATTAATAAAGAGCGAGGAGACATCAACAGCAGCAGTCAGAAGCCCGCCGGGATTATGCCGAAGATCCATAATAACCCCTTTCAGCGTGATTTGACGCTCCTGTGCCTGCTTCATCAACGCCTGCAATGCCTCACGAAGCTCACCCGCCGAATGGGTACCAAAACTCTTCATTTCGATATAACCAACGCCATCGATCATCCCTGAATAACTCACGGTATTGACACGGACATCCTCCCGTACCATTGCTACAGTAAAGATGGGTGCCCCTTTGCGCTCGAGTTGCAACGTCACCGTAGTGCCTGCCAGCCCCTTGATCTCCCCTCTCACCTCTTCAGGAAGCGTCTTTTTTGTCTCTTTGTTGTTGATGGCTATAATGGCATCGCCAACCTTGATGCCAGCTTTGGCGGCTGAATGGCCCTCAGTCACCGATGTTACAAAAAACACGCCATCAATTAAGGCAATCGTGAGACCAACACCAACATACTGACCGTTGGTCTGCTCATCCAGCTCACCAGCATCCTCTTCATTAAGAAAAACCGTATACGGGTCAAGGGTACGAAGCATTCCGTCAATACCGGCATACATAAACTCGCTGGCATTAACAGGATCAACATAATTTTTTGAGACTTCCCTATAGACCTCCCCAAGCAGATCAATACTTTTGATAATATCGAAATACTCCTTGTCAGGCGGAGGCTCCTGAGCCAGAGTGTGTGACGGCGAAGCAAGAGCACAAAAAAGGGCAACAAAAAGAGCCCGCACACTCAGCCGAAAAGAAAATCTTCTCAGGCTCCCCCCCCTGCTTCCCCTGTTATGCTGCATATCGTTACCGGAGAGCCTCTTCGAGAGCCGTTGCGCTGTCAGTTCGTTCGTCACGATACTTGATAATCATCGGAGTATAGATGGAGAGACCATGCTCGGCAGCAAAATCGCCCTTGACCCTTCGTGAGCCAGCCACAACGACCGCGCCAGCAGGAATCACCAGAGGAGACTCAGCAGTTTTTCTGTAAATGGTCTGCCGCACAAGATCGTACACAGGGGTTGAACCGTTCAGAATAACACCGGTACCAATAACCGCCCGCTCACGGACAATGGTGCCCTCATAAATCCCGCAATTACCACCCACCATCACCTCATCCTCAATAATAACCGGCATCGCTCCAACCGGCTCCAGCACACCACCAACCTGAACCGCCGCCGAAAGATGCACCTTTTTGCCCACCTGCGCGCAGCTCCCTACGAGGGCATGAGAATCAATCATTGTCCCCTCATCAACATAAGCACCAACATTGACATAGGCAGGGGGCATCATTACCACCGAGGGGGCCAGATATGAACCATCCCGCACCGCCGAACCACCCGGTACAATGCGCACATTGTTATCCATCGTTATCTTTTTCAACGGCCAGGTATCCTTGTCGATAAAGGTAAAGCCGTTGCCATGATCATCAAGCGAAAGAGTGCTTCCCTGCAACCTGCCGAGACGCATACCCAGCAGAATCCCCTGCTTGACCCAGAAGTTGACAACCCAGTCATCGCCCGATTTTTCCGCCGCTCTCACCAACCCTTCGTTCAGCAACTGCTTGAACTGTTCAAAAACCGCACGCGACTGGGGAATTTCCCAAAGTTCAGCCGCGCCAAGTGAAGAAAAAGCGAGAATTGACTCTTTCAGTTCATCATATTGTCCCATAACACGTTTCCGACTTTTTACTGTTATATATCGCCATATTCGGCGGTGATATCCTTATTATTTTTACGGGTGTAAAACCTGAAATCGTCACTTCTGAGGCTCTCATCCGGCTTCACCTGCACAAAAAGCATGTGCTGCAGAAACCACTTCAGCTCCGTCTTCAAGTCACTATTCTGTAACGGTTCCATCACGGTCGGACTGACATAAAGATCAAGCTGCTGGAACTTCATGGAATGCTGCAAGGCAAACTTGCGGAGCCACCGCTCAATCTGGTTGATGGTGGTAAAACGCGCCTGAACCACACCGCTCCCTCCACAGGCGGGACACTGGTCGCCCATACGCTGCATCAGGCTCGGACGAATCCGTTCACGGGTAATCTGCATGATGCCAAAGTCAGACATCGGCAGAATGTTCGATTTTGCCCGATCATTGCGCAACTCTGTCTTCATGGAGTCATAGACCTTCTTGGCATTCTTCTGGTCGAGCATATCAATAAAATCAACCACAATGATGCCGCCAATATCACGCAACCGCAACTGCCGAACCACTTCACGAGCCGCCTCGAGGTTGGTCTTCAGGGAGTTCTCCTCCTGCTCCCGCTTGGCCGCATAGCGACCGCTGTTGACATCAACCACCACCATCGCCTCGGTATGTTCGATAATAATATAGCCGCCGGACTTCAGCCACACCTTGCGAGAAAAGATTGACTCGACATCCTTGGCAATCCCGTACCCTTCAAAAAGGGGCAATTTCCCCTGGTAGAGCACGACGTTTTTCACCATCTCTGGCGCAGCCCACTGAATATAGGTGAGTGTCTCCTGATGGATCACCGGTGAATTGGCAACAATTTCACCAACATCAGAGGTGAGCGAGTCGCGCAGCACACTGGAGATGATGGTATCCTCCTTAAAGATCAATTGAGGAGGGGCCGCATCCTGCAACTTCTCCTCAATCTGGGTCCATTTGGCAAGCAGCTTCTCAAGATCCTGCTTCAACAGGGTCTCCTCCTGATCCTCGGCAACCGTGCGGATAATAGCGCCAAACCCTTCGGGCAGCATGGAGCGCACCAGCTTTTTCAGCCGCGACCGCTCCTTGCGGGCAATCACCCTGCGGGAGACCGCAACCTGGCCGCCGCCAAATGGAAGCAACACCATGAAGCGACCGGCAATGGTAATATCAGAGGTGAGACGCGACCCCTTGCTGCTGATCGGCTCCTTGATCACCTGCACCAGAATAGAGTCGTTCGGCTTGAGCTTGCCGGCAATCAACTGGGTATACGACTGCCTTTTATCAGCACGCTCCTGATCATCAGCCGAAGGGGTTTTGCTGCCACACCGGGCTTGCGGCTTTACTGCTGCTGCAGCCGCAGGCTCAACACCAGCACGGGAAGTCTGTGGCGCATCTTCGCCATCAGCTTCATCGGTACCGCCACTCTCATCATCATCCTCATCATCCTCAATCAGCGCACGATAATCCTCGTTCGTGGTACCCACATCCGAAAAATGGAGGAACCCGTCAGACTTCTGCCCGATATCAACAAAAGCCGCCTTCAAACCCTCTACAACTTTGTGCACCCGACCGAGATAAATATCACCGATACTTCTCCGGCTTTCGGGACGCTCAATAATCAACTCAACCAGACGACCCTCATCAACCAGCGCAACCTGTATCTCGTCGCCGGTCTTGTTCATCAACAACTGCTTATTCGAACTTTTCTTCATTCGTTAACTCTTTTTATAATGGGTCAATAATATCTTTTTTATGCAATCATGCGGGCACAACAGAAGATCAGCAGAAACACTGCCCGCAAAGGGGCTGAGACTGACAAGCAAGATAATAAATTATAGAAGGAAACAGTAAGAACGAGGCGGACAGAAGAGTGGCTGGTAAAAATTACGGAAACGGCTCTCCCAACATTTCAGCTACTCTTTCCGATATTTGCAGAATATTCTACTTCCATCACAAGAACACCCTGTATGTTGCAACTTCAGGCTATATAAAAAAAGAGATGAAAACAGATCAGGATGAAATTGAGAAGGCTCAAAAACTGCGACAGATTTTTACAGAGGAGATGGCATAATGAAGACGACTAATTTTGATGACCTGCTGGCAGAAAATCTCAACGATCACGAGTTCAAAACAGCTTATGATGCTTTCGAAGAGGAATTTGAGGTGGCAAAAAGCATTATCCACCTCCGCCTGAATGCCGGTATGACACAAAAAGAGCTTGCCCGCCAGGCCCATACCTCTCAAGCCGCTATCTCTCGTCTGGAATCAGGGACGTACCGAAACGTCAGTCTGGCATTTCTGCGCCGCGTTGGAGCTGTTTTGGGGGTAAAGCCACACGTTAGTTTTCAGTAGCCGATATGGAAAACCTGAAGCAGGAGGCAATCAGGGTAATTTCAGCTTTACCGGAGAGTGCCACAATTGAGGAGAGCATGTATGAGCTGTATGTCGTTGGTTACGTAATTTTAGCCATGAAAGGGCGTTATCTGTTAACACAGGGTGCAGCCCTGTGAACTGAAGATAGGTGAGTACAGCCCTTAGAGCGCCCCTGTATGCGAGCGCTCCTCTTCAGTCGATGTCCTTCATCCTGGATGGTAGTATCCTCAGTACTCCAGCTCTGAATCCGTTGTTACCATTTGCCTGAATACCCGATAACTCCAGCCCTGATAGATCACAGATGAGCCGCATACGCTGTTCGTGATCATCGATGGGCTTCAACATATTTCGCCCTTTCAGGGCTTTATGCATCTGTATAATAATTCAGGAACTTCTTTTTTTTTATGATATAAATACCTTTTAGTAACTACAGTCGTCAGGAAGAAAGTAAAGTGGAACCAAACCAAAAGTTTCCGGCTATACCTGTTCGGTGGATAAGTATTAACAAGCATAAAATGGTTATACTCTGTACATCATACTGTAACAGAAAAAGATGAAATTATGATAGCAGTCAGCACAACGGAGTTACGTAAAAACCTTTGCAAATATCTGAATATGGCCAATAATGAACGCGTCATCGTTCAGTGCGGTGGAACCGAAACTTATGAAATCGTTCCCGCACGAAAAATCAGTGACACCGACAGATATTTTTCTGATCCGAAGGTTATTGAAGCTATTGAAACGAGGGAAAGCCGATGCAAAAGCAGGCAGGGTTACGCGAATAACTGATCCAGCCGATCCATAGGCAAGTATTTTATACACCACCATCCACAGCCGCACAATCCTCGTTTTTGCAAAATGTTTCATCATCGTTGATCGTTGAGTTGTTGAAAACTCAAATGAAGAATCACTCTCAAACACTATTTTTCCTCTATCACAAGCAGTATAAAGTTTTTTCCGCAAAAACTGAACCGTCCTTCACCTTATTGCAAGTTATATCACTCGTGCTCACGCAACAAAGATCGGCAAAAAGATCGGCAATTTTTATGGATTATTGCTCATAAAGTATTATTCTAAAAAAGAAAGTGCCATAAAATAACCGGCAATAAAATGATCACTGAAACACCTCCTCGTCTTGAACCTTGCCTGCCGGAATCGTTAGAGCCAGAGATTGTTGATCTTATTGCCGCTCTCTCAACCGCTGCTGAACGGCTCGGAAACCGGCTTCACCCCAAAACGGCGGCAAGTCTCGCCGATCTTGTACGGGTGATGAACTGCTACTACTCCAACCTTATTGAGGGGCACAACACCATGCCTCGCGATATTGAGCGAGCGATGCAGAACCTGTTTGACAGCAACGGTGAGCGGAGAGATCTCCAGAGAGAGGCGGTGGCCCATATTCGTGTGCAGCAGAACATCGATGCGCTCTATGCTGCCGGAACACTTGATGATGCTGCATCATGCCGCTTTATCTCCTGGCTGCATCGGGAGTTTTACAGGGATCTTCCTGAAGCGATGTGTTATCTTCAAAAAAAAGAGATCCGCGTTCCAATTATTCCTGGCTCCTTCAGAAGTCACCCGGAACATGATGTTGCTGTAGGCCGCCATCTCCCGCCTGAGAGCAGTGCCGTTGCTGCATTTATGGATTATTTCGAAAAGCGGTATGCGTTTGAGAAACTTGGCAAAGGAATGCGTTTGGCGGCAATGGCTGCGGCGCATCACCGGTTCAATTATATCCACCCCTTTCTTGACGGTAATGGACGGGTAAGCCGTCTCATGAGTCACGCTATGGCGCTTCAGGCTGGTATCGGCGCTCATGGACTCTGGTCGGTATCGCGAGGTCTTGCTCGTGGCCTGGAGAGTCGGCAGGATTATATGAGGCTGATGGATCACGCCGATATGCCGCGCCAGGGTGATCTTGATGGCAGGGGCAATCTCTCTCTGCGAGCGCTGAATGCCTTCATTGTCTGGTTCCTGAAGATATCGCTTGATCAGATAACCTTTATGGAGAGCCTGTTCGAGTTTGATGCCCTTGCAAAACGATTGCGCTTTTACGGTGAGCAGCAGGGGTGGAGATCGGAGGCCTTCTCAATTCTTGAAATGGTGTTGCTGAAAGGCGAAATCTCTCGTGGTGATGCCTGCCGTATCAGCGGTCTCAACGAGAGGACGGCAAGAACGCTCCTCTCCTCGTTAACCAACAATGGAATCCTTGGATCAGAGACACCGAAAGGCGCTTTGTCCCTCCGTTTTCCAGTTGGAGCGGTTGAGATATTATTTCCGAACCTCTTTCCTGTGTTATAATTTTCTTGACTGGTCAATGCGGATAAAGCTTAAATTCGCAATCAATCCACAAAATATAAAAAACGTGATTCTTCCTGAAACCAACGATTCGCCCGTTATTATGTGAAAACCGAATAACATCATATTTTTCAACATCTTCCGTAAGAAATACAGGCATTCTCTCTTTCATCATCTCTACGGGAAGTTGTTCAACGCCAAGCTTTCTATGATCATTTTGACGAAGATCATGCCAGGTAAAATCTTTTCGTCTGTACAGTGCATCTGCAAAGTCGCCCTTTTGCTTATGATCAAGGAGCGAAAAACAAAACTTTCCGGACTGAATATATTGAAGCGAGAAGATGACTGGAAGGTTGACCTGATTATCGACTGGTGAGGCGGAAAAGCGATTTCCCTTATTCACTAACCGGCTGTTTATCTTCCCTGCTCATAGGCGATTAATTGAGCCGTGTCTTAAAGTATTGACGCATCTCTTCATGCAAGATGATTCCCGCATCAGCTTCGTGATTTTTCCACGGGGTCTCTTCGTGGGTCATATCGCGAAGTTTCCATGCGGCGAACTGCCCAAACACGTAGTACACCTCATCAAGCAACCCTTTTTGCTCTGCCGAAAAAATTTGCGAAAAGTCATCCTCACTTGGAGCAAAAATAGGATTCGCCTTATTACTCTTGTATTTACGGTACACTTCAGGGCATACCGGGCCATGAAGCCAAGCCTCGATGTCCTCATTGAAGAGAGGCTTGTCATAAATTGCCAGATGATACCCTTGAGCATAATAAAGCAGCTTCTGAAGCTTAAGATTTGACATGCCCTCATCTTCAGAATCATTGCTGAGTGCTATAAAATACCGCGCAACATCAAAGGCTGTTACCTGTGCCATACACCTCTCCTTTTTTACCATCAATCGCAACATTATTAAACGTCTACTGAAGCTTAACAAATTCTTTTGAATCTTCCCTGATACATTACTTATATTTTATCGCACGATGGTTTTCACCATTTCGGTCATGAAGGTTATACCGGGCATATTGAATTTGATGATGAAGCGGGACTGTTTCATGGAGAACTTCTTGACACAAAAGATGTTGTCACTTTTCAGGGACGGAGTGTTGATGAAATCGTGCAAGACTTCAGCGACTCTGTCGATGATTATCTTGACTTTTGTGCAGAGCGGGGAGAAAAACCGGATAAGCCATTTTCCGACAAATTTGTGCTGCGAATGAACCCGGAACTACACCACGCCATTCATCTCAAGGCAGTCAAAGCAGGGAAAAGCCTGAACATAGTGGTCAACGATACGCTTCAATCGGCATGAAGGGTTATTGCGCTTGTTTTTCATGAGAACAGGGCTTTTCGGACGAGTGTTAATGGAGCACAGCCAATCATTTTCTACCTCACGAAATGCGGTGAACGCTATCCAGATTTTTTTATAAATGTGCGCAGTATCCAACAGCTCTCGTTGAAACTCGATATTACTGTTTTGGATAGTAACCACCTGTCTTTGATGAACCAATGAACTCTATCTGCCCGGCGTCTCGTAATTGTTTAAGCCAGCGTTCGAGGTTCTTGGGAGAGGTATTCATCAATTCCGCTAATGCTGGAACTCGCATACCCTGGCGTTGTTTTATAAGTTCAACAAGTGCATTTACTCCCTCATTTACTCCCTCATTTACTCCCTCATTTACTCCCTCATTTACTCCCTCATTTACTCCCTCATTTACTCCGACATACGGCTTTGGCAGTTTAAACGTCATCAAAACACAACCGGTATTTTCATGCAGCACAGGCACGGGCAAGCCAGCCTCCTGCATCAAACTGGCAATTTTAAGGGTTCCTCTTCCCCATGTTTCAATCAGTCCACGGCGGTAAAACACCTTGGCAATCCATGGGTTCCAGGGTTTTGATTCATGAGGCTGGTAGAGCATTTCGGGAGTCAATCCAAAATGCAGTTCGCCGGGGGAGATGATTTCCAGGCGATCGTCGTACAAAGCCACAGCTACAGAACCCCCAGCACTGGTATAATCGCGATGGATAAAGGCATTGGCGAGAGCTTCGCGCACTGCATCGGTGGGGAGCGCAGGCGTGTCGATGCGAGCCATTTGGCCCGGCACGATTTTGCCAGCCACCGGGAGCCAATCAATCAAAAAGCGTTCGGCCCGACGCATCAGCGCAAAGGCGTTACCGGTGTATTGCCGGTTGTCGAGAAATTCGTCGCGGTTTGTGCCTTTGAATCGGGCAACGCGAAGCATAAACTGCGGGAATGCTGGCAAGGCAACTTCATCTTTACAAAACAATGCAACGGCTGCACGTGAGAGTTGTTCGCCATTCACCAGCAGGCCCAACCCACGCAATATCCCCATAGTGTCGCGAGTACCGGGGTCAAGGCTGCGCCCCCGTCGAATGGATTCTTCGAGGGTGACAACAATTTCAAGGCTGTCGAGCTCTTCAACACTGCACCCTATGGCGGGCTGCATTTCCCAGCGGTCACTGGTGTGCATAGACTCAATCAACAATCGTTGGTAATTGGCGCGAGGCATGACACACGTTGTGTTCAGCACGCGCTCATAAGGTATTCCGCGAAAAGAGACGGGAGCATCAGTGGCACGATCAACATGGACAATCAGAACTTCCAATCCTCGGCCATCCCCTTCGGAAAGTGGTAGACGCTGGAGGTGCAGGCACAGCGGTGGCTCAAAACCCTGAAACTCCTGGGCCAGCTCTTCCAGTGTACGATCAGTCACCTTTTGGCCCAGCACTTTTCCGGATGGAGTAATACCAAACACCACCTGCCCGCCTTGGCCGTTTGCCAGAGCACACATACTCCGACAAGCACGCTCTTTTTCAGCGGTGGATTTTTTAAGTTCAAGCGTCAGGGATTCACCTGCGGCAATGATTTTTTGAAGTTCAGTAAAATTCAAAATCTTCTCTCTTAATTCGATAATACGGTGACATAGTGACGGATTTTCTCTTGCCAATGACGAACAAGAAGTTGAGGTTGACAAACCAAACCCAACTCGCCCACAACATATCTGCAGGGTATTAGTTCACGTACAGTAATTCCTTCATGAAGCACAGCGTCATGGAATATATCCTGTAACAATTCAATGAGAGAAAAGCCGTTATTTCTGAATATACAAATATTACTGCATTTGGCAGAACCGGCGACTCCTGAAATACAAATAATGAAGCGATGGTGCAGAGCTAAACTATCTCCAATGACAGCCTTTCCCGTAATTGCCGTCCCTTGTCTGTTAACTGGTATTTCTGTGTCGGGCTTCTGGGCGAATCAGGCTGAGTCATGGCAACCAATTTTGCCGCCAGGGCAGGTTGCAGATAGTCGTAAAGGAATGTAGGTCGATGTTGTAATTGCAGTCGATGCATGAGAGACCAGGTTCCCAAAGGCCCTTCCAGCAAACAATTCAGCAACTTGCTTACTTGTTCGGTTACTTGTTCGGTTACCTCATTTACCTGTTCAGCAACAATAGGTAACGCAGCCTGGTCAAGTAATGTAACTTCAAAAGATTTGCCTGTTTTGTCATTCTGTATGGCAGGTCTGGCATGGCCAAGCTTCG
>CAIOLC010000140.1 GCA_903859055.1 uncultured Chlorobiaceae bacterium
GAGGGACGATTTTTGCCAGAAATTTACCCTTTCTGCATATCAGCACGGATTCATCTGAATGATTCACCTTCTCCAGAATCGCGTTGCAATTTTTCTGAAGGTGAGAAATGTTGATAATTTCCATTGTTTCCTCAGAATTTCAAGTAATGATACGATATACAGAAAACCAAAAAAACTCTTCACACTCCATCGAAGAAGAAATTTTCCGAAAAAGATTGCGTCTGCTTTGGCTTTCTTTATAACCCAATGAACCGAGACTTTTACATAATTAGTTATATGTAAATTTTCCCGGACGTTAAAGAAGCTTTAACATCAGATTCTGATTTTTAGTCATAACCTAACGTACAACATAGAGTCAATATTTGCAACGGCTTTTCGGTTCCGTTGGGTGGGTGAGATACTGCTTATGCTTCGCCATCACTCGCTCCTGCTGGCGCTTTTTTGCGTGGTGCCCTTCTTCGCTGGGGAAGTGATTCATCCTGCAGGCGACGGCCAAGAACATCTTCCTTGGCTATTAACGACAAATCCGCAAGCAGCCCGAGGACGCGCAGCACCTGGACGTAGAAGCCGATAGCAACCGACGGGTCACCGTTCTCAATTTTGTAGAGCGTCGGACGTGAAAGGTTAGCCCTGGCACAGACGGTCTCCATGGAAAAGCGGCGACGAAGCCTCGCATCTCTGAGGCGTTGCCCCAGTGCTTCCATCTCTTTTGCCTAAGCGGGGTAGAGTGGTGTGGCTCTGCTTGTCATAACGATAACCTTTATTTGCATTATAATGATAATTTGTGAATTATAATTGCGGTTATAGCTTATGAAAATGAGCCGGGGTTGTTAACCTTCAACAGGCAACTCTTTTCTGAATCCCAGGCTCTCTACGCCACCGTTTTATTATTTTTGAAGCGCTGCATATCGCATACAAGTTTTTGTTGTTGGATGTTTTCTGAGCAAAAAGCTATGCTCATCGAGTGCTCTCAAAAGAAACTTCTGACACAACGGATCGAATCAGAACCCCGTCAATTCATCCAGGTACTTTACTGCCCACGTCAAGTCGGCAAAACTACGGTGGCTTATTCTTATTTTCCGATCACAGCAAGCCGTACAAGGTGCTACTGATCGGAAACTCGGGGATTCCATGGCAGGAGTTTCTTGAACTGAAACCTTTGGAGCTGTTTGCGTGAAGGGAGGCAACTCCATCATGGCCTCCTCCCGTTTTATTTTTTTTATAAACAGGAAAGGTTTTACTATGATCGAAGCAGGTTTGAGACTGGGCGATGGGTATCGCTTGGTGCCGTTGTTGTGGCGTTGTTGAAGGTTGTGGGGGGAGTGATTGGTTGGCGGTTTTGGCGGAAGGCATTGAGCTGAGAGGATCGATCCTTGCCCTTCAGCTTGTATCTGTAATGATTTGCTGATTTCGTGATGTAGCTTATGCTTAATGCGCTATCGACCGAAGAGATTATTCCGCACCTTCGATTTACACATTAATACTTTCACGAATGACCTCTTCTTCAACCGCTTTTTGAATAAACTGATTTAAAGACATTCCCTTCATCAAAGCAATCCTTGTTGCTTTTTTGTGGATGTCAGGAGCTATTCGGACATTGAAGCTCCCTTTATATGATTTGTCAGTCTTTTTGCCGTTTTCTTTATATATTTCAAGATAATCGGTTACTGCCTCTTCAAATGACTTTTTCAGTTCAATGACACTATCGCCTTCAAATGACACAAGATCTTCAATTCCCTCGATCTTGCCAAAAAACACTTCATCATCTGCATTGAAGTGTACCGATCCTATATAGTCTTTATAGACCAGAACGTCTTTCATAGAAGCCCCCTTGATTTCAGTTCTTCAACGATTTGTTCAATTTGGTATTGTTTTAACTCGTTACGTGGGTGTGGTTTATGTAAACGGATAATATGCCTGGTACTTTTATCAATAAATGCCACTCTTGACCCTGATGTTTTTCCGCTTTGGCTTTCTTCATAACCCAATGAGTTGAGAACTCTACATAATTCATTATAGGTAAAGTTTTTAGGCCTTGAAAGAAGCCTTAAAATCAATTTTTGGTCGTTACTCATATCCTAACGTACAACATGTATTTTGTGTTTGCAACTATATAGCGGTTGCATTTGATGGGCTAATTGCGTGTCCAATTATTTCCGACAAGAGTCTCTACGGAACGCATGTCTCACGATCTATCTCACATTAACCCACGCGTGTTTTCCCGCTCAATAACCGCTCGGCAAGCTGAGAGAGAGTTCTGCAACCACCCGGCAGAAGGTTAAATTTATTTTGGCCACCGATGGTGAGGATTTTCAGGCTGAAGATCTGTCAAGCGGGGAACCTGTAGTTTGCTGCTATAAAGATTTCCCTGACCATTTCGGTTTCTTCCTTCCATTGGCCGGAATCAGTACCCTAAAGTGGACCCCAGCCGACCCTACGCGGTTTGGAGCGACTTGTTTGATGATTGCTTATTGAAATCTCCATTCTTTAGTGCGTAGTGATAAAGTGTTGATGGTTCGATATCAATATTACCATTGCAAAATTCGATGCACCCCCACTCAGAGTCAATTACTGCTGAAGATAAATCACTTTCTGATACATATTCACCAATAAGATCTCTTAGATTAACAATTATATTATCGCCGTTTGCAAATAGTAATGAAAATTCAAATCCATTATTTTGGAAATTCTTTAATTTCATTTTTTACTCCAAAGGTTCAATTCTGTGAAAATTTTGAGTATTCCACATTTCAATAAGTTCTTTCTGATGTAATTTGGCCCATTCTCTCACAAGTTGCCCACATCTTATAGGCAAGTTGCCCTCAACGATGTTTAGATTATCAAGTTCCATTACGGCGACATATTCCCCAAACTTAACATGAATATGTCGTGGCGGATGTTCTTTATCAATTAAGAACATCCGAATGATAATTCCATAGAATCGACAGATTTCCGGCATATATAAATGCGATAATCAGATAATGGTCAGGCAACTTTTGCGTCCCAATATATACAAGACCTCCCTGTGGTGTAATTTTATATGGTTCTTCTCCATTAACCGCAAACTCCCAATCAGCTATCAATTCATCACGATGTAATTCAATCCATGCTTGCACCAAGCGCAGTTACTTGCGTGGCAGATTGCCTGCCAGAATCTTATACGCTGAAAACAGTAGTCCAAATTTATCTCTATTATTTTTGCACCATATACGGATCTGCATAAAAAGGCAGCAAACCTTCCTCTTTTGCAGAACAACAACCAAGTTAATGTACGGATGGATTTTGAATTAATCCAAGGTTTATGGCGTGTTTTTTTTATCTATCGGAGATGGATAAAGTGGGTAGTGCCACATATACATGCCGATTACCTGGGAAAAGTAGCAGTTGACCATCGTTGCTGTCGATGGTCGTATCGCAGACAAGTTTATGAACGTTCTTTGGTTTTGATATTTGGTGAATGCTCAGTATGTTGAGTAAAATTACTCAACATACTGAGCAAAAAAGCCATGATCATCGAGCGCTCTCAAAAGAAACTTCTGGCACAACGGGTCGAATCAGAATCCCGTCGATTCATCCAGGTACTCTACGGCCCGCGTCAAGTCGGTAAAACCACGCTGGCATTGCAGTTTATGGAGTCCACAAAGCTTCCGGTTCATTTCGCTTCTGCAGATCTTGTTGCATCCGGGCAATCGAGCTGGATCAGCCAGCAATGGGAGGCGGCACGAATCAAGCTTCGGCAATCAGATGAGAAGGAAGCGGTGCTCATCATCGACGAAATCCAGAAAATCGGCAACTGGAGCGAAGCGGTAAAGAGGGAGTGGGACAGC
>CAIOLC010000141.1 GCA_903859055.1 uncultured Chlorobiaceae bacterium
ATGGAAAGAGCTTGCCAAGAGCATCGCGCAACGGGGATTTTACTTTAACTCCTTTCACAAATAATCAAAATTATATGGAAATAAAACAAAATTATTGCTGTAAAAGCTATTAACAATAAAAAAGTACCACAATTTAACACTTATCCATCATTATTCATAATAACCCGCTGATAATCCTTAAAAAACAAACTTTCTCATAGCCAGCTCCTTAACCCATTGAATTTGTTGAGGCAGACAGACAGCTTCAAGATCATAATGGCTCTGCGCAAAGCTTCGGGCACTTGCCCCCAGTTTGGCTCTTGCCGCTGGATCATCAAGAAGCGAACACACCTCATGAACAATGGCTTCACTATCAAAAAAATTCACCAGCCGACCAGTTTCACCATCGATGATCGCTTCATGCAAAGGCTTGGTATCACTTGCAACAATTGCACATCCAGCGCTCATCGCCTCAAGGAGACTCCATGAAAGAACAAACGGGTAGGTGAGGTAGACATGGACCATTGAAAGCTGAAGCAGTTGAATGAACTGCTGATAGGGAAGGTTACCAAGAAAATGCACCCTGCTCCAATCAGCATCACTGATAGTGGGTCGCACCTCTGCGATAAAAATCTTCTTCCAGCTACCTCCCTCTGCCGGCCTTGCGCCATAGCTCACACTATCCCCACCCACAATCAACACCCTTGCCCCTGGTCTGCGCCGCAAAAGTTCTGGAAGAGCACGCATAAAAATATGGTACCCCCTGTAGGGCTCAAGGTTACGGTTGACAAAGGTTATCACCTCGTCCTGCTTTGTCAGCCTTACGTTGCCATTCATCACCATACTTATAGCCGGATTAGGAGCAACAACACCTGTATCAATACCGTCATGTGCCACGGTAATCCGGGATCGAAACGGCTCAGGGAAAGTACTTGCCTGCCACTCAGTTGGAGAAATACCTGCATCAGCAGCCTGAAAATGAAGCAGATTATTGAGATTCTTGAGATGCAACCGACACGCCTCGCCCTCATTTTTCTGGGGAAACTCTGGATCAAAGCCAACATCAGCTCCGCTACCATGGTAGTAAAACTCACAGTAGATACCAAGTCTAGCCAACGGCCAAACATCTTTCACAAACATACTTTCACCCCAGCCAGGATGGGCAAGAATCACATCTGGAGTAAAGCCCCCTGCTTTTAATCGCAGTGCCGCATGAAAACAAGCCTCCCCACGAATGGTTTTTGTTTCGAAATCACTTACCCAGGGATGCACATCCTTTGTTGAACTGCGTTTGGCTGAATACGAGCAGAGCGTTACGCCTTGCCACTCGCGACCATGAAGCTGCTTCATGGTCATTGCCAGCACGGTATTCCGAGGGTCAGCGGCCAATGCCGGGGCAAGAAACTTGAACTGACCCGGAAAATTCTGATGTATAAATAGAATGCGCAAAAGGAAGACTATTGAGTTCTTGTAAGTTGCTGTCAAATCATGACAAGAGCACTCACAAACAACCACTCTTGTCATGGGAGCAAAACTTTCTACCCGAGAATCACGGTACAGATCTGCTCAATCTCCTCCTCTTTGAGGTACGGGTGCATGGGCAGCGCAAAAATCCGTCCGCTCAGATCTTCCGAAACAGGGAAATCACCAACGCTGTACCCAAGGTTGTCATAGGCTTTCTGAAGATGAAGGGGAATTTTATAGTAGATCATTGAGGGAATACCCGCTTGCTGCAGAGCCTGCATGAGCTGATCACGCTCTTGCGCGGAAGCGGCAAGCACGGAGTACTGCGCCCAGGCTGAACGATACCCATCAGGAATCCGGGGAACGACAAGCCTGTTTTCAAGCCGTTGGCTGTAGGCATCAGCAAGACGCTGGCGTGTATCGAGCTCCTCATCAAATATCGTAAGCTTTTCGAGCAGCACTGCCGCCTGGAAAGAGTCAAGACGACCATTAATACCAATACGATCATTGCTGTATTTATCGACACCACTGCCATGCACGCGTATTGATCTCAGCAGTGCATCAAGCTCATCATCATTGGTAAAAATCGCCCCCCCGTCCCCATATCCCCCAAGGGGTTTTGCCGGAAAAAACGAGGTAGCACCTACAAGTCCAAAACTTCCCGCCCTGCGTCCCCCAAAACTGCCACCAAAACTCTGCGCCGCATCCTCAAGAATCCAGAGTCTGTAATCGTCAGCAACTGCATCAAGGCGGTCATACTCCGCAGGAAGCCCAAACAGATCAACAGGAACAAGAGCCTTCGGCTTCAACCCTTTCTGAACCGCCTGATCAACCGCTTGACCAACAAGATCCGGATTCATGTTAAAAGTATCAGGAGAGACATCCACAAAAACCGGTGTCGCTCCGGCAAGGCTGATCACTTCGGCGGTGGCAACAAAGGTAAACGGAGTTGTCAGAACAGCATCCCCCGGCCCGATACCCTTTGCCATCAGAGGCATAAGAAGTGCATCTGTCCCTGAAGAGCAGGAGACGCAGTGGCGTGTACCAACATAGGCTGCAAGACGTGATTCAAGCTCGATCACCTCCGGCCCCATAATAAATTGGCCACTGTCAAGAATCCGCTCTATTCGTTTGAGAAGAGCCTCACGTATTCGATCTTTCTGGGTCAGCAGGTCAATAAATTGCATGATAAATCTTTCATTTAAAATCCATGAAAACTGAAGATGAAAATACAGATTCATTTCATTCTTTTAACACACTCATGCTGATTCTTCTGATATTGGAGGCTGTGAATCATCAAAAACGCCGTTTGCCAGGAGAGGCAGCATCTTTGCTCCAGCTCTTTTTTTATTGTACTATAAGGGCTGATATTGAAGGAACAACAATCCGCAAAGACTCTTCACCCATGAGCTCTTTTTACTTTATCGGTATCGGAGGTAGTGCCATGGCATCCGTTGCCATAGCACTTTCTCACGCTGGCCATACCATCACCGGTTCGGATGTACAACTCTACCCGCCGATGAGCAGCTCACTTGAGGAGCATAACATCAGCTATTTCAACGGTTTTTCTGAAAAAAACCTGCAAGGGAGCGCTCATCACTTTATTGTGGTCGGCAACGCCATAAGTCGAGGAAATCCGGAGCTGGAGTACGCGCTCGACCATCACCTTGAGTTGCTCTCAATGCCGGAGCTTGTACGCCACCATCTGATCGCCCGAAATACCTCTCTTGTTGTGGCAGGCACCCATGGCAAAACCACAACAACTTCACTGCTTGCCTGGCTGCTGGAACATGGTGGTCTCCAACCAGGATTTCTTGTTGGTGGAATCCCCGAAAATTTTTCGTTTGGCTGCCGTCCATCAGGAAGAGATAAGAATGGCTTTTTTGTAACTGAGGGCGATGAGTACGATACCGCCTTTTTTGACAAGCGCAGCAAGTTTCTGCTCTACCGTCCCGACATAGCCATTATCAACAATATTGAGTTTGACCATGCCGATATTTTTGAATCCCTTGAGGATATCAAGCGCAGTTTCCGGCTTTTTGTCAACCTTATCCCGCGCAACGGCCTTCTGCTTGTGAACGGGGATGATCCCGTGGCCGTTGAGATTGCCTCACGCGCCTTCTGCAAGGTTGAGCACTTCGGACTGAACAATGACGCAGAATGGAGTGCCGCCACGATCAGAACTGACTGTGAAGGCTCAACCTTCGACCTGATCGCCAATGGAAAGTGTATAACCACCATCAGGGTTCCACTCTTCGGGAACTATAACATCATGAATACACTTGCAGCAACTGCCGCTGCAATCAGGAGCGGACTCTCGCCTGAAGCCATAGCAAACGCCATGCCCCTCTTCAAACGCCCGAAGCGACGTATGGAGATTATCGGTACCTACCCACGAAATATCACGCTTCTTGAGGACTTTGCTCATCATCCAACAGCAATCAAGGTCACACTGGATGCATTGCGGCAGCTCTATACCAACCGTCGGATTATTGCCTGTTTTGAACCTCGCTCCAACACCACAACCCGGAATATTTTTCAGCATGAACTTTCAGCCTGCTTTGGCGCAGCCGCTATCGTGGTGATGGGCAAGCTCCATCGACCTGAACGCTATGCTCCTGACAAAACTCTTGATGTCGTTCAACTGAAACATGAACTTCAAGAACAGGGAAAAACAGTTTTTCTTTCCGGAGAAAATCCGGCATACTACCCTGGTGATATTGTCCAATATCTTCAATCGCAACTGAAAGAGGGGGATGTCGTTGCTCTGCTCAGCAATGGGAGCTTCAGCGGGTTAAAAAGTTTGCTTGTGCAGAGTTTGGGGTGACTGAGGGCACCTCGGTACGCGTTGCGCGCTACTCGGCGAACGGGTTTGACGCGATACACACAGGCTTATTCACCGCGATTCTTGCGCATTAATAAAAAAGTTCAAATGACCACACGCACTATTAATGCCATCCCTGAAGAATTCAAGTTTCATATTATAATCTTAATTGGTATTTTGAGGAATTCCAAAATAATCTCAGTCAGTTTTTCATGACCATGACATCAACACTAACTTAATTCAACACCGGAACGACATTATGGCAAAAGTAAAAGTCGGCATTAATGGATTTGGCCGCATTGGACGTCTGGTTTTTCGCCAGGCACTGAATAACCCGAACTACGAAATTGTTGCAATCAACGATTTATGTGACCCCAAGACCCTCGCTCACCTTCTCAAGTACGACTCTACCCACAAAAAATTCAACGGTGATGTGAGTGTCGATGGCAACAACCTTGTTGTCAACGGCAAAGTTATCACCATTATTGCACAGCGTGACCCGGCAGCTCTTCCCTGGAAAGAACTTGGATGTGATCTGGTTGTTGAGTCAACCGGTATCTTCACCTCCCGTGAAGGCGCATCGAAGCATCTCGCGGCAGGTGCAAAAAAAGTGATCATCTCAGCTCCGGCAAAAGATAAAATTGACGCAACCATCGTGCTTGGTGTCAATGGTGACAGCATCACCGGAAAAGAGGAGATTGTTTCCAATGCAAGCTGCACCACAAACTGCCTTGCTCCCATGGTAAAAGTGCTGCAAGACAGCTTCGGTATTGAACAGGGCTTCATGACCACTGTTCACGCCTACACCAACGACCAGAACATCCTTGATCTTCCTCACTCCGATCTCCGCCGTGCTCGCTCGGCAGCATTGTCCATCATCCCGACAAGCACCGGCGCAGCAAAAGCTATCGGTGAGGTTATCCCTGAACTTGCAGGACGCCTCGACGGTTTTGCCATGAGAGTTCCAGTGCCAGACGGCTCCGTCACTGACTTGACAGCAATTCTCACCAAACCTGCAACAAAGGCAGAGATCAATGCCGCAGTCAAAGCTGCTGCCGATGGTCCGATGAAAGGATTCCTCGAATACTGTGAAGATCCAATCGTTTCACAGGACATCGTTGGTAACGCACACTCCTGCATCTTTGATTCGCTCCTGACCATGAGCGCCGGAAAGATGGTCAAGGTTGTTGGCTGGTACGACAACGAACTTGGCTACTCAACCCGAGTGACCGATCTTCTTGACATTTATTCAAAGTTTGTTTAAAAAAACATTTTTTGAACCCGGTTGAAAAAAAGGCGCTCTGACAGGGCGCCTTTTTTTCTATCTTTACAGGATCTGTCACTCCTCAGACTCCTTACAACCAACCCTGTACTTTTATGATAAAAAATGCACCAACATCCATGAGAGTTGTTATCCTGTTCGACAGTAAAACGTCAGGAGGAGCAACCGAAAAACTTATTGATTCTATCGGTCTGAAACTTGCTGAATCAGGTGCCTCTGTTGAAAAGGCAAAATGCAAAAGCAATGGAGACTACAGTTTTGTCAAAAATTTTGATGTCGTCATCCTTGGAGCACCGATTTACTATCTTATGGTTTCATCTGAGCTTCTTGGTGCTTTGCTGCAAAGCAACCTGAAAAGCTGCCTTCAGCATAAAAAGATTGCGCTCTTCCTCACCTGTGGGAGTCCCGAACTAATGGCCAATATACTCTACCTGCCACAACTGAAACTGAACCTCATCGGCAGTAATATTATTGCCGAAAGAATCTTTGCTCCTGGTGAGCTTTCAGACCAGTCTGTTATTGCTCAATATGTTGATGAGCTGAAGCTGGCTTATGAAAAATAATTGAAAGAATACCATCTCTCACAGGGCCACTTCGCTGGTGACCAAACTATGAATCGTTTCTGGAAAACTCTTCTCAAACGACACAAAAACAGTCTCTCTTTCCAGATGGCTGCAAGTGCTCCAGAGTTTTTCTTTTACAGAAAAGAGGGGAGTTCCTGAATCGTTCTACACGATGAGAAGCCATAAATTATTTGCTTTTTGAAGCTTAAGAGCTAAAAAAGAGTATATTGGGTGGTTTTTCAGTCACCTTGTCCTTCTGGAGTATCACTGCGGAATGAACCAACAGTTCACCGATAATGTAGAGCAGAGCGACAAGCTAATTTTATACGATAACGATCGATACAATGAACAGGGCATCAGCGTTTACCCCATGGATTATTCAAATAAATCAATAGAACTCCATCTCAGAACACGTGGAAAAATTGAAATAAAATCAAAAGTAGATTTATCAACAAAGCATGAGTTGTCACTGGCTTACACTCCCGGAGTTGCCGCTGTCTGCCTTGAAATAGGCCTTGACAAAGAGAAATCCTACACCTTGACCAACCGGGCAAACCAGGTTGCAATTGTCTCTGACGGAACAGCTATTCTTGGCCTCGGAGACCTTGGCCCGGAAGCGGCAATGCCGGTGATGGAGGGTAAGTCAATAATTTTCAAGGAGTTTGCAGGTATCGATGCCATCCCTCTCTGCATTAACTCTACCGATATAGAAGATATCGTCAAATTCTGCAAGATGATTGAACCAAGTTTTGCAGGAATAAACCTTGAAGATATTTCAGCTCCAAGATGTTTTGAAATTTTTGAGCGTCTCGAGCAGGAGCTCTCTATTCCGGTTTTCCATGATGATCAGGATGGAACGGCCATCGTCACCCTGGCCGCCATCATCAATGCTTGTCGGGTTACAGGGCGTGATCTGAACGAGTTGTCCGTCGTGATCAATGGAGCTGGCGCAGCAGGGATCGCCATTGCCAGACTTCTTATTTATGCAAGGGTAAAAGAGGTGGTACTGGTTGATACGCAGGGGGCAATTTATGAGGGGCGCCCGGGGATGAATCCCATGAAACAGAAGATCGCTGAACTGAGTAACAGAGCCAAACAGAAGGGTAATCTTCAAAGCAGTTTGGTCGGCGCTGATGTCTTTGTCGGTGTCTCTGTGGGCAACATTGTAACAACTGAGATGATTGAGGGGATGAACAGCGCTCCTTTCATCTTTGCCATGGCGAACCCTACCCCTGAAATCATGCCCGATCTTGCGTATAAAGCTGGAGCAAGTATTGTGGGGACAGGACGCTCAGATATGCCAAATCAGGTGAATAACGCCCTCGTCTTCCCCGGTTTGTTCAGGGGACTCTTTACAACGGGCATCACTAAAGTTACTGCGGAGATCAAAATGGCTGTGGCCGCCTCCATTGCCCACTCTGTTGAGCCTACCCACGACCACCTTATGCCGACCGCATTTAACAAAGATGTTGTCCGAAACATCGTCAACGTTATAGCGCAAACCGTCGAAGGAACACACTGTATTGGCGATGAATGTGATCTGGCAGAGATGCTTGCTGGCCTGGTAGATTAACCCCGGTACTCCCTGATACACAAGAGGGCCGGAAATAACCCGGCCCTCTTGTGCTTAATGGCGTTTTTGCAAAAGTCAACTGAAAATACCCCGCGCCTTTTCAAAAAAGCCCTTCGCCTCCTTGTCGTTATGGGCCGTCGGTGAAAGCCCCTGAGATTTTTTGATATCTTTTAGCAGCTCCTTGTCGTGGTAAGAAATCTCTTTCGGAACATAAACATTGACCTTGACATACTGGTCGCCTTTGCCTGACCCTTTCAGATGTCCTATTCCAAGACCGGGTATCCGAAGCATGGTCTCCGGTTGCGTTGATGGCGGTATCGTGAGCTTGACCGCACCTTCCAGCGTTGGAACATCAACTTTTGTGCCGAGTACCAGATCAGCAAAACTGACCGCAAGCGCATAGACCACATCGTGACCATTCCGCGAAAAAAGCTCATGCGGGATCTCCTCAAGCACAACAATCAGATCCCCGGCAGCGCCGCCTCTCGGACCAGTATTTCCTTGAGAGCGCATCGTGAGATAATTTCCATCCTCAACACCTGAAGGAACGGTTACCTTGACCGTCACCTCGCCAAGCTTGATCCCTTCGCCGTAACAGGCTGTACAACGCTCCTTGATCGTCCTCCCCTCTCCGCCACACGTTGGACAGGCGGCAACATTAACGAACTGGCCAAACATCGTTTTTGAGACCTGCCGAACCTCTCCGCTTCCATGACAAGTCTGGCAACTCTCCGTTGCCCCCGTTTTTGAGCCAGAACCATTACAAACCGTACAGGTTACCTGCTTTTTGATCTTCAGGGTCTTCTCAACACCCTTGGCAATCTCCTCAAGAGTCAGCTTGAGACGGATTTTCAGATCGGTTCCAGGAATGCCAACAGAAGCACGACCTCGTCTTGCACCACCACCAAAAGCATCTTCAAATCCGAAAGGAGATCCAGCTCCCCTTCTGTTGCCGGTAAACATGTCACTGAATGCGCTGAAAATATCATTGATATCCGCACCACCAGCCTGCTGTCCACCACCTGAAGCCGCTGAAGAGCCAACACCTGCATGACCAAACTGATCGTAGCGACGACGTTTGTCGTCATTGCTTAACACCTCATAAGCTTCATTCACCTCCTTGAAGTGCTCCTCTGCTTCCTTGTTATCCGGATTTTTATCAGGATGAAACTGTAACGCCAGCTTCCTGTATGCCTTTTTAATCTCATCCTTGGGTGCCGACCGGCTCACACCAAGAACCCCATAGTACTCTTTCTTCATATTTGGAATATCGTTCTAATAATAAAAAATACTCGACGTTATCTGGCAACAATCACCTTTGCATGCCTGATCACCTTTTCACCAAGCAGGTAGCCAGTCTGATACTCCTCTATGATAGTGTCCGATGCAGAGTCAACATCATCAACCTGCGATATTGCTTCATGAAAGTTCACATCAAGCGTTGTGCCTATCGATTCTATAGCAGTAACTCCCTTCTCAGCAAACCATTTTTCCAGATTTTTCTTCACCAGTTCAACACCCTCAATGTATGGCCGTGCTTCACCAGATATTTCTGAACCCAGCGGTACGTGCTGCAGAAGCCTTTTGATATCATCAATAACCGGCAACAGCTCACGAATAATATTTTCAAGCACCCGGGACGAGGAGATCAGTGCCTCACGCTCTTTCTGCCTGCGGAAATTCTCAAAATCTGCGGCCCTGCGCAGCACCTCATCACGATACTTGTTGACCTCCTCTTTCTGCTGCTTCAGTTCGGCTTCGAGCTCGGCAATTCTGGCTGAAGAGGTATCCCTTTCCAATGAGAAGTCGCCCTGAGACCACTCTGCGTCCAGAGCGGTCATATCAAGAAGATCACCCATATCCGGCCTCTCCGCCTCATACTCATTCATAGTATTGTTCTCTGATTTATCCGTCACATTTTCAGTCATAGATTCATTACTTTATTAGTTAACGCCCGAAAAAGTCGAAGAGAGGCTGTCTGCCATATAGTTCAGAACACGAACGGCATACTCATAATCCATTCTTTTCGGCCCAAGAATTCCAACTTTTCCAACCATGTTACCGACATAATAGGGAGCAGAGACAATCGTCAGATCCTCCGCATAAACTCCACAGTTCTCCTTGCCAATACTGATGGTGATATCCATTCGGGAAGGAACATTATTCTCAACAAGCTTGGCAACGCTGAACTTGTCCTCGATCATAGTGATCAGATCCCTCACCTTGTCGGGCTGCTTAAACTCTGGCTGATCAACAATATATTCAGTACCGGAAATGTACAATCGTTCAAAAATCGGTGTTTCGTCAAAAAGAGTGCTGGCAGAACCTACTATAAGATTCTTAAGTGCGCTGTCACAAGCACAATCTGAAAGACGTCTTTTGATTGAACGCCGAATTTCAGCAAGAGTCAACCCCGAAAGCCGCTGGTTCAGCACATCAACAACATCATTAGCCATCTGCCGGGAAACATCAAGATCAACCTCCATAACAATGGTCTTGACAAACAACGACTGGATGGAGAGAATAACCATCATCCGTGTTGAACTGAGAAGTACCAGATCCAGTTTTTCAAAAAGAGCATTTGAAAGTGTCGGTGACAAAACAACACTCAGTTGGCGAGAAATGGTACCAAGAACTTTTACCGCCGAAAGCAGAACGTCCGAGGATGTACCCTTGCGTTCGATACTGATCTGGCCAACATTTTCCTCTATCCTCTTCTTTTCAAACTCATCAAGTCTCTGAAAGGTCATAATCAGATCAACATAATATCGATAGCCCTTATCAGTCGGAATCCTCCCCGCCGATGTATGCGGCTGACTGATATAGCCCTGATCCTCAAGTTCCGCCATCACATTGCGTATCGTAGCATCAGAAAAGCCAAGATTATAATGTTGGGTAATATACCTTGAGCCAACCGGGGCTGCGGTCACAACATAGACCTGGATAATGATACCCAGTACCTGACGCTCTCTTATGTTGAGTTCCCGAGACTCCATCACCATACCATCTCATTCAATAACAGTTATCCGCAGAGGTGAATGTAAGAAAATCAATCGTTTTTACACCCTTTGAAACGATACAAACAATAAAGCTTTATAATACTGTTTTCGCAAGAAAAACAGCAGACACATTTCAGCAAATAACACCCGATATAATCCTGTCAAGCGCAGAATAATCCTTTGAGACGGTTATTCCCATAAAGCCATGAGCTGTCATAATTTCCGAGACCGCTCCTCCCCTCTCAGCATGGAGTTCAAACAGAAGTTTTCCCCCGAAATCCAGCAGTGAAGGCGCCAGTGCAGCAATTGCCCTGTAACACTCTAACCCCTGAAGCGTCGTCAACGCCAACTCCGGCTCAAACCGCCTTACCTCCCGCTGAAGCCCCTCCCATTCTTGACGAGGGATATAGGGAGGATTGGAAACAATAAGCTCATAAGAAGCAGCGGGCAATTTCGCCGCAAAGTACGGCTCGAAAAGATCCGCCTGAATGAACGCTATCTGCGAAGCGACACCATGCCTTTCTGCGTTCAAGCGGGCAACCACGAGTGCATCGGGTGAACAATCAACAGCAACAACTCGAAGCGCAGGAGAAAGTTTTGCCATCGTCACAGCAATGCAGCCACTTCCTGTACCGATATCAAGCACTGTTCCCTCCACCTTTCCCGCCAAAACCCTTGTACCGAGAAACTCAAGGGCATGTTCCACAAGCAATTCGGTTTCCGGACGAGGAATCAGAACCCGCTCGTCCACCGTAAACGGCAAGCCGTAAAAGTACTGCTCCCCTGTTATGTACTGCACAGGCCGTCCATCAAGTCGTTCACGACAAAAAGTTCTGAAACGATCAAGCTCCTCTCGTGAAATCGGGCGATCATGGTTCAGATAGAGCTGGAGCCTGCTCTGGGAGAGAACATGCCCCAAAAGAAGTTCCGAGCTGATTCGAGGTTCATCGACATGTTTTGCCACAAAAAAATCAGCCGTTGTCTTCAGCAGATCAACAACATGCCACTCCTTCAGCTCTTCCATTCCTCTCTGATTATTACAAGCAATTTACATACCGTCATCTTTACGCTCCGATTGAGCCCCGGGGAGAGCAAATATAACACCCGATGAACCTTTTTAAAAAGATCATGATCAAGTAACTTTGCAAAGCGTACATTCCAGAGCAAAGGCTCCCGGGAATACCGATCTGAACTGAGAACAAGACAACCTGTACCAAGACCATGAACAAACTTCTGCTCGCGCTCCTCCTGCTGCTCACCGCTGCCATCGGCTGCAACAATGTGTCGGCAGCATCAACATTTTTGGGCTCAATGGATATGGTGATGACCATGCCAAACGGAAGCGCAACCGTGACCTATCTCTTTGGAGAGAAAAAACAGCGAATGGATATGGTGATGCAGATGAACAAGATACCTGACCCGCTCAAAACAACCGTCATCACGAAAGCAACCGAGCCAGATATCGCATACATCATCAACCACCAGGCAAGAAATTACACCATTATTAATCTTCGAACCGCTGCCGAAAATGCCCTCCTCCTCGATTTTGACAGCAATTACAAACTTTCCCGGGCTGGCAGAGAAACCATTAAAGGCTACAACTGCGAGCACATCATCCTGAGCAGCACCACAGAAAAACTTGAACTCTGGGTAACCAGCGACCTTGGCAATTTCTCGACTTTCAGAATTTTACAGACTCAGAATCCCCGTCTCTCCAACACTCAACTTTCTAAAACCATGAGCGCTGCCGGTATCGAGGGTTTCCCCGTCAAAATTGTGCAGCATAATGATAACGGCCCATCCCTCATGGAACTTACCCGCATTTCAGAGAAAAGCGTTCTGCCATCGCTCTTCTCTGTGCCAGCAGGCTACCAGAAAATGACAAACAACCAGAAACCTCTGGGAACCCGGCAAAAGGAGCATCTGAAAAACCTTATGGAGAAGATGAAAAAGTTTGAATGAGAGGTTGTATATTATTGGTCATAATCTTTTTTGATAACATTATTTACAAGTAACGTGGCAGACAAGATAACTTCACGAAGCGAGGACTACTCCCAATGGTACATTGACCTTGTGCGCTCGGCAAAACTGGCTGATTACGCTGATGTCAAGGGGTGTATGGTCATACGTCCAAACGGCTATGCGATCTGGGAAAAAATGCAGGCCGCCCTTGACCGGATGTTCAAAGAGACAGGGCACGTCAACGCCTACTTTCCCCTCTTTATTCCCGAAAGTTTTATTGCAAAAGAGGCTCAGCATATCGAAGGGTTTGCACCGGAGTGCGCTGTGGTCACCCACGGCGGAGGGCAGGAGCTTACCGAAAAGCTCTATGTCCGTCCGACATCGGAGACCATTATTTGGTCATCCTATAAAAAGTGGATCCACTCCTATCGCGACCTTCCCATACTGATCAACCAGTGGGCCAATGTAGTACGCTGGGAGATGAGAACCCGCCTCTTTTTGAGAACCACGGAATTTCTCTGGCAGGAGGGTCATACGGCCCATGAAAACCCCGAAGAGTCGCAAGAGGAGGTGCTTCGCATGATCAATGTCTACAAGACTTTTGCTGAAGAGTATATGGCAATGCCGGTTATTATGGGCAAAAAGAGCGACAGCGAAAAATTTGCGGGAGCCGTGGAGACGTACTGCATAGAAGCTATGATGCAGGATACCAAAGCGCTCCAGGCTGGCACCTCCCACAACCTCGGCCAGAATTTTGCCAAGGCGTTCGACTGCCAGTTCCAGACAAAGGAGAGCACCCTGGAGTACGTCTGGGCTACAAGCTGGGGGGTCTCGACCAGACTGATTGGCGCACTCATCATGGCTCACTCGGACGATCGCGGTCTGGTTCTCCCCCCGAAACTTGCCACTCGCCAGGTGGTGATCATCCCTATTCTTAAAGGCGACAAAGCGGCAGTCATTGCAAAGGCCAACGCCATTGCCGAAACACTGAACAAAAACAGCATCACAGCCTTTGTTGACAGCAGCGAACAGAACTCTCCCGGCTGGAAGTTTGCAGAATATGAACTTCAGGGCATTCCGATCCGAATCGAAATCGGACCACGAGATATCCAGAACAATATCTGCATTGCCGCACGCCGCGACACGCTTGAGAAAACTGAAGTGGCGGTGGATGACACTCTGGCGATACATATCAGCGAGATCCTGAACGATATCCAGCAAAGCATGTTCGACAAGGCACTGCAGTTTCGCAAAGACAACACCTGTGAAGTACAAAGTTATGAGGAGTTCAAGGGTGCTGTCGAGAAGGGATTTGTGATTGCCCACTGGGATGGAACAGCAGAGAGCGAAGCAAAAATCAAGGAGGAGACAAAAGCCACCATCAGGGTTCTGCCGCAAGAGGATGACTATATCGCACAATACCGCATTAATGAACCCGGCAACTGTATCTACTCAGGGAAAGCGGCTCTGCGGAAAGTTGTGTTTGCCAAGGCCTATTGATCGAAGAAGAGGCAGGGGCATATTGCAATACGCCCCTGCCGGACAAAAACGTAGATGTCTGAACAAATCGATGAAATTATGACCATCAGGCGAATCTGATGAGTCACGGTTCAAGACAAATACCAGCACCGCCGCCCTTGCCTGACAATCAGGTCTCCTTAAAGAACTCCTTCAGCCCCTCTTCATTCGGCTTCATCGACTTTTCCCCCTTGTTCCAGTTGGCAGGACAAACCTCTCCAAACTCTTCGGTAAACTGGAGAGCATCAACAAGGCGGAGAGCCTCATCCACATTTCGGCCAAGTGGAAGGTTATTGACCACCTGATGCTGAACAATCCCCTCTTTATCAATGAGGAACAATCCTCTCAGTGCTATTCCTTCCCCCTCAATCAAAACATCGTAATCGGCTGAAACGCTTTTGTTCAAGTCTGAAAGCAGTGTAAAGGTAACACCTTCAATCCCTCCCTGACTTCTTGGCGTACGCAGCCATGCGTAGTGTGAAAACCTGGAATCCACCGAACAGCCAATCACCTCAACATTTCTGCTCCGGAACTCTTCAAGCTTCTCCTGAAATGCGTGCAGCTCTGTCGGGCAAACAAAGGTAAAATCCAGTGGATAGAAAAAAAGCACCACATATCTCCCCCTGAAGCCAGAGAGCTTGCAGGAGTCAACAAACTGCGAGCCGTTTACAACTGCGGCAACATCAAAATCAGGAGCCTTTCGACCGACAAGTACACTCATGGTATTTTCCCTTATTGTTTGAAGTTATGAAGCAATTATCTAAACAAGATTTATTTTATCCATTATACGATATTTCCAGCTTCCCCGCAAGAGAATAAAGATAATCAAACAACCCTTACTATTTTTTCATCCCTTTCCAGAAACCTTTCTTTACCATTTTCCTGACACTCTCAATGCTGAAGAGAGCGCGTTTTACTGGCTGAACCAGAATATCTTCGATGCTCTCCCCGACAATAGAAGTCTGTACGGGGTAAATAAGAATAAAACTGTTTTTCTTGAAATACTTGTTGAGATAGAGAGGAATCTTCTCCATTTTTGCATGATACGAGTGATGATGCTTCCGGCTCATGACCACAATAAGGTTGTCATCATTTTTAATCTCGCTCGACAGCACAAGAAAATCATCCCACTCTCTGAACACCTTGTATTCCGCATTGGCAAGCAACAAACCCAGGCTCTCCTGCAGAGAGGTGATGGTCTTCTGAGAAGCATACACCACCAGTTTGCTGCCGGTGTTTTTAATAATGTTGATAACTCGCTGCAGCCAGAGCAGAAATCCGATCTCATTTTCAGCCCCGTCAGGAATAACAGCAATGGTTCTCTTGATGGTCGCAAGAGGCTGAACGGACTTGTAGATAAAGGTGGTAATATTACACCTGCCAAGAAGAGTCGCCGGTGAACAACCAAGTAAACTCTCTGTCAGCTCACTCTTGTGATGAAGCCCCAAAATCAGATCGGTGATTTTCTGCTCCCTGATAACGCCAGAAATACCATTAACAACATCACTGTCATAACGAAGAAGCCCTGTCAAGACATTATCGGTCGATGAAGCGGCTACTGCTGCCTTTTCAAGAATTTTCTGAGCATTCTTCTCCGCCGTTTCATCGGGCAGGCTGTTATCAGCGACATGCATGGCATATATACCATTTCGCGTTTTGACTGAAGTTACCGTCACACTCAGGTTAACCAGTTCGTCAACCGTTGTCATATCGTTCGTATGGATCAGTATCCTCTCCTCGTTGGGAAGAGCTCCCGGCTCTGCAAAATCATCAGCCCCTTCTGCCAGAGCAATATTGTGCGCTCCCCGTTCACCAACAACCGTTGCCAGCGTACAGGTCACCAGGATAAAAAGAATTGTTCCATTCAGAACGCTTTCATCCAGTAATCTGATGGGCGAGCCATTGGTGGTATAGCCTGTAACCGTGTTAAAGCCGATAAGCACTGTTGCAAGAGCCACTGCGGCATGAGCGCTGATAAGACCAAAAATCAGTCTTCGCTGATCGAGAGAAAAACCAAAAATTCTCTGCGTCATCCAGGCTGAGAGATACTTTGCCGCTGTGGCGGCAACCGTAATGACCGCAGCAACCTTTATGGTCTCATAATCCTTGAAAAAGGCCCGGATATCAATAAGCATTCCGACACCGATCAAGAAAAAGGGAATAAAGATGGCGTTGCCGACAAACTTGATCCTGTTCATGAGCGCCGACGTTCGGGGAATAAGCCTGTTCAGGGCCAGCCCTCCAAGAAATGCCCCAATAATTGCCTCAACACCGGCAGCCTCCGCCAAAAAGCCGCTGAAAAAGACCATGGCAAGCACAAAAAGGTATTGAAGAACACTGTCATCAAAGCGCTTGAAAAACCATCTGGCAATAACTGGAATAAGAAAAATAACTGTGAGACTGAAGAGCGTTATACCGGTCACCAGCCTTATCCAGAAGCCACTCATCACCTCCCCGCTCGACTGCCCGGCGACAACCGCCAGCACCAGCAAAGCAAGGGTATCGGTAATAAGGGTTCCCCCAAGTGCAATATTGACAGCCTTGTTCTTGGCGATGCCGAGCTTGCTGACAACCGGATAGAGAATGAGCGTGTGAGAAGCAAAAATACTGCCGATAAGAACGGCTGACAGCAGCGAAAATTTCAGGATATAGAGACCTACAAGTATACCGAGAACAAGAGAGATAAAAAAAGTATACAGTCCAAACAGAATACTTTTTGCGCTGTTTTTTCGGAAATCAGCAACATCTATCTCCAGCCCGGCTAAAAACATGATATACAAGAGGCCGACTGTTCCAAAAAGAATAATACTGCTGTCTCGCAGCATCAGATTCAACCCGAAAGGGCCAATCAGTGTCCCTGCAATGATAAGACTGACAAGACTCGGAATTTTCAGCCGGCCAAGAAGAACCGGAGCGAAAAGAATGATCAGCAGCAACAGAGAAAACTGCAACACCGGGTTTTTGAGAGGCAGGGAAAGATTGAGCAGACTCATCAACAGCATGGCGTATAGTATTTTATTTCGCCAGATACCTTTTAAAAAACAGCTTCAGTTTCAGTAACAATGCAAGCCAAGGCAAAACGCGGTATATTCTATCGCAAATATGCATATCTTTTCGGTGGAACACAAACAGGCGTTCTTACTGTAGCTCATAAAACCTTTTACCTCTTCTTCCATGCACTGGCTCTATCTTGTTATCGCAATCCTGCTTGAGGTCTCAGGCACAACCTGCATGAAATTTTCTGACGGATTCACTAAACTTGTGCCAACGCTTTTTATCTTTATTTTCTACGGGCTGAGCTTTACCTTTCTCTCGCTGGCACTGAAGGTGCTGCCCATCGCCTTGACTTACGCTATCTGGTCGGGGGTCGGAACAGCGGCTATTACCGTTATCGGCGTTCTCTGGTTCGGTGAGGGTATCAATGCTATTAAACTTATCTCCCTGCTGCTGATTATTAC
>CAIOLC010000142.1 GCA_903859055.1 uncultured Chlorobiaceae bacterium
AATTATCATTTTTTAGCACATTTGTCACGGAAGCCGGAATGTATAATGGTGAATAAGTTTTAACGTATTTAATTGAGGTTTACCATGAAAAAGCTTCCAGTAGGCATACAAACCTTCAGTGAGATCATTAACCAGGATTATCTCTATATCGATAAAATGGGGATTGCCCTTAGCCTGATTGAGAGGTTTAATTGCAACCATGGATGCCGACAACATCCACAGCAGGCTCAACAGCAGTCTCAGGTTCAGTGAACAAGAGCGCGTCGAAAATATTCGCCCTATTGGTGAAGACTCAAAACTGAAGCCTGAAGCTGACCTCTTCGTCATTACCGCCTTTATCTCGCAATTTCAGGTCGATCGTGATATGGTACAGAGCACTTTTTCCGTATCGAGCAACTCTTTTGTGCCAAAAAAATGATAATTAATGACTTGATTGTTTCCCCATCAAATGATACACTGTTACCCGTAGCATAATACATGCTTGAACATGGGTCATATACGATAATACAAGCAAGACTTTTGTTTCAGCGGCAAGGCAGAGAGTGATACAGGAACTCTTGTGTTCAAAATGGAAAATGTTCACTGGCTTTCAGATCGGACAGAGATGCTTATCTCCTTGTTTCCAGTAAACATCAACCCTTGTGAAGGAGATGGTGGATCTCACGAATAATCAGGAGGTGGAGATTGATTGCGTTCAGTACTCGCTTATGACTGTGCTTGCCATATAATATCGGGTCGCTTTGGATAAAGCTTCATTGTAATGGCAGGCTGACCATTAAAATTTAATAACGCACTATAACGGCAATATAATGATAAAAAGAGTCTCGTTTAAGCACCTGTGGTTGTTGTCGGTGGTGGTGCTCAGCGTCATGATTGGTTCAACCCTCCATGCGACCACAAAGCTTGTCTCTCCTGACGACCTCAAAGAGAAACGTATCGGTGTTCTTCTTGGAACTATTTACGATGGTTATTCCACAAAAACGTATCCAAAAGCAACCATACTGCAATACAAAACGAAATCTGATATCGTTCTTGCGCTCAAGACCGATAAAATTGATGCATCTATCTACACTTACGAGTCGCTCCCTGAGATATTTCAGAGTAATGATGATATTGGTTTGTTAGGCAAGCCATTATTTTCGTTTCCTATCGCATTAGGTTTTAACAAACAAAATGACACCCTGCGTGAAAAATTTAATAATTTTTTGCGAGAGATTAAAAAAAATGGGGTGCACGATGAGATGATCAGCCGCTGGATAACCAATGGCGAGGTGACTATGCCGGAAATTAAAAATTCAAAGAAAAATGGGACGCTGACGGCAGGTATCGTCAGTGATAAGGGGCTCCCTTTTATGATTCTTAAAAATAATCAACTTGCTGGTTTTGATGTTGAGCTTGCAGAAAGGTTTGCGGCATATCTGGGTAAAGAGTTAAAAATGGTTGATATGGAGTTTGGAGGCCTTATTCCAGCCGTGGCTTCCAACAAAATAGATTTTATTGCCAGTACCCTGATGATTACTGAAGAGCGAAAGAAGCTGATCGGTTTTTCTGACGAATATTATAATCTCCATGCAGCCGCCTTTGCCCTGAAAAAAAATATGCCTGGCAGCGGGGGAGGAGCTACAGCACCTTCACTCTCATTCTATCGTAGTGTTGCCAACAGCTTTCGGAGTAATATCATTGAGGAGGATCGCTGGAAAATAATCCTTGACGGGCTTAAAACAACTGTCACCATCTCTGTATTGGCAACAATTTTCGGAACACTTCTTGGCTCTCTTGTCTGTTTTATGAGGATGTCGAAAAACGTTATGCTGAGTCTGCCAGCAAAGGTCTATATCTCGATATTGCGCGGCACGCCGGTGCTGGTGTTTTTAATGTTGATTTTCTATGTCGTTTTTGCTTCAGTCTCCATTGATCCTGTGCTCGTTGCTGTTCTCGCCTTCGGGATGAATTTTGCGGCTTATGCAGCAGAGATTTTCAGGTCTGGCATTGAAGGTATAGAAAAAGGTCAGACTGAAGCGGGTATCTCCCTTGGTTTTAACAAGGTCAAAACGTTTCTTTTTATTGTTCTTCCACAAACCATACGACGTATTTTCCCTGTTTTTAAAGGAGAGTTTATTTCGCTGGTAAAGATGACCTCTATTGTCGGCTATATAGCAGTGCAGGATTTGACCAAGGCGAGCGATATTATACGCAGTCGCACCTTCGATGCTTTTTTCCCCCTGATTATGGTTGCAATTTTATATTTCCTCATCTCCTGGTTTTTATTGCTTTTACTTGAGCTCATTGAACGGAAAATAGATCCCAAATCAAAGATAAAACTGGTGCCAAAAGCATGATAAAGATAAAAAATCTGTCGAAGAAATTTGGCAATCTTGTGGTTCTCAAAGATGTCAGCATCGACATCAAGGCTGGTGAAGTAATTTCAATTATTGGCCCCTCTGGCACAGGAAAAAGTACTTTTTTGCGCTGTATCAATTTGCTCGATCAACCCAGTGGCGGTTCCATTCAAATTGATGGGGTGAATATTCTTGATCCCAAGGCGGATGTTCCAAAAGTTCGCCAGAAAATGAACATGGTTTTTCAGTCATTCAACTTGTTTTCGCATTTGTCGGTAATGGAAAATCTTACCATCGGCCCTGTGAAACTGCGGAGAATGAATCCTGGAGATGCGGAAAGAAAATGCATGGAACTTCTTAAACTGGTGGGACTGGCAGAAAAGGCCAGGAGTTACCCCGATGAACTTTCTGGCGGACAAAAGCAGAGGGTTGCCATTGCGCGCTGTATGGCCATGGAGCCGCAAATCATCCTTTTTGATGAACCAACCTCCGCACTTGACCCAACGATGGTCAGTGAGGTGCTGGCAGTTATCCGCCGTCTGGCAAAGGAGGGGATGACCATGCTTATTGTGACCCACGAAATGGATTTCGCAAGGGATGTGTCGAACAGAGTGCTCTACATGGACGAGGGCTCTATCTATGAAGATGGTCCCCCTGCGCAGATCTTTGAAAATCCACAGAAAGAGAGGACGAAAGCCTTTATCAACCGGGTCAGGAGTCTGAACTTTCATATTTCCTCCCCTGATTACGATCTTTATGCCATGAATGCCGAGATTGAGACTTTTTGTGAAAAACAGATTTTGCCACTGAAAACGAGAGAGAATCTGCTTCTTGTTGTTGAGGAGATGTTGCAGATGTACAACCCGTTACTGTCGTCAAACACGCTTGAGGTAACTCTGGCCTACTCTGAAAAGAGAGAGCATTTCGAACTTCTGTTTGACAGCCAGGGCGAGGCATTGAACCTGCTTGACAAGAATCAGTTGCCTGATGAGTTGGGGATGAATATCATCAAAAGCCTGACGGAAAGCATTGAGTATCAGCGAATGAACAATATGAACCGATTAAGCCTCGGTTTAAAAAAAACGGAGCGGTAGTGTTGTGAGTGGCTCTACCCGTGTGTCCAAGCCGGATCGAATTACTAACCAAAGTTATAATCATTATGAAAAGCATATCTATCAGGGTTTTGTTTCTGACGCTTCTATCGGTATCAATCATGATTTCGGGTTGCAGTCAGCACTCTCATGTTATCGAGAAACTAAGCGATGCTCAAACTGCGACTATTGGCGTTATGATTGGCTCAACTGGAGAGAATATTGCCAGGCAGAGATTTCCTCAAGGTGATATAAAGCATTACGATGATATCATGGATGCGTTTATGGCGCTGAAAGGGGGAAAGATTGATGCAATAATCACCAGTTATGTGACAGCTAACCAGCTCTGCAAGAAGAATCCTGAATTCCATCTCTTGAGCGAAGAGCTCTCAAAAGAGAGTGTTGCCGTGGCTGTCAAAAAGGGAGATACTCTCCTTTTGCAGACCGCCAGTAGTTTGATCGGAGAACTCGAAGCGAACGGCACTCTTGCTGATATGCGCAAACGCTGGATCGACAACACCGGGAACTCTTATCAGGAACATGAATTCGCTTTGCCCAATTCTGGCGATGCCCTCAGGATAGGTGTCAGCGCAACACGGGAACCGATGAGTTTTGTCGACAAGAACGGAGAGGTAACCGGATTTGATGGAGAGTTGGCCCGGCGGCTTGCGGCAAAACTGAACAAGCCGGTAAAGTTTTATGATATGAAGTTTATGGCCTTGATTCCTGCGCTCCAGTCAGGAAAGATTGATGCGATCATTTCCAACGTCATTGCTTCCGAAGAACGCAAAAAAAAGGTTGATTTCAGTCGGCCCTATTTTTTGATGCCGCAAGTCATGCTCGTGAAGAAGGCTGCTCAGTAAACGCTCGACAAAGAATCACGCAGCTTTATCAGCGATGTTTTTGGAAAGAGATGCTCCACTTCCTTGTCTCTATGAGATTGGGGGGGGTGGAATACCGTGAGAGTCCGTGGCATATCCCTTCTCATACTATCAATCGGAATTAATGAGGTTGATCATGAAAAAGCTGCCGGTAGGCATACAGACCTTCAGTGAGATCATTAATGAAGATTATCTCTATATCGACAGAACAGCTAACATGCTGTTTGCCCAGGAAAAATCTATCGGGGCCCCACTCTCCTCAATTCAGGCCGTGCAGGATTTGCCCCAATCGGTCAAGAATCGGATCTTTTTTGTGAAGTTCGAAGATCTGGTTGCAATGCCGGTGGAGACGATGTCGCGAATTTACTCGTGGCTGGAGGTGTCGCCGCATACGATCAGTCCTGAAAAGCAGACGGTAAGGGCTCATGAGAGCGACAGCCACTATCGCCATAAATATCTGCACCAGCAGCAAAGCCGCATTTCACCGCCAAAACCACATGAGGTGCCACCCCGCATCCGCGAGCTCATCGCCAATGCGTGCCGCTGGTATAGTGAGTGGTTTTACCCGCAAGCCTGAACAAAGGAACCTCATACTTTTGAAATGATGACTGAAAGAGATAGTGCTGATTCGGGGAGTTGTGATAAAAATATCTTCTGGCATCGTGGGGATGTTGCTCCAGCCGAGCGCGCCGCGTTAAAAAGTCAACAACCTTGTGTTCTATGGCTGACCGGACTCTCGGGGTCGGGCAAATCAACCCTTGCCAACAGAGTGGAACGCAGGCTGGTGGAGGCTGGCCGCCATACCATGTTGATGGATGCCGACAATATCCGCAGTGGCCTGAACCGCGATCTCGGTTTCAGTGAACAAGAGCGCGTCGAAAACATTCGCCGTATTGGTGAAGTCTCGAAACTGATGACCGAAGCTGGCCTCATCGTCATTACCGCTTTTATCTCACCATTTCAGGCCGATCGTGCTATGGTCAGAACACTTCTGCCTGCCGGAAAATTCATTGAGATCTACCTCTCCACTTCGCTTGAAGTCTGTGAAGCCCGCGACCCAAAAGGGCTTTACTGCAAGGCACGAAAAGGTGAAATTGCTCACTTTACCGGCATAAGTTCACCCTACGAAGCGCCGCTTCAGGCAGAGCTTTGCATCGACACGGCCTCTTTATCGGTGGATGAGAGCTGTGAGCTTATCATGGATTTTCTTCATTCACAAAAGAATGAGTGAATGAAATCATGAAAAATGCTTTTGTGCCAAAAAATGATAATTAATGACTTGATTGTGTGCCGGTCAAATTGTACACTATTGCCCATAGTATGGTAAATGCTTGAACTATAATCACCTGCGATAATTTAAGCAATCCATTTATTCCAGGGGTCAGGCGGAAAGTGATGCCGAAATCCGGTGAATAGTTTTGGGGCGGAATAGTGTGTGGTGAATGCTTTTAACAGAAATAAATAAAATAAGTTATGAAATTTATGTTTTCACGGGTGGTGCTGGTGCTCCTTTTCTCACTCCTTTTCACTCTTTCGGCGTGCGGTAAAAGAGAGAAGATCACAAATCTTCATCAGCTTGATGGGAAGGAATTTGCGATACCTACAGGAACCGCCGTTGACCAGCTTGTGTTGTCGCGATTACCCAATGCCAGGTTCAAATATTTTAACAGTACAATCGATGCGGCAATGGCTGTTCAATCTGGCCAGGCTGATGCCGTTGCTGATGATGAGCCGATTCTCAGGAATATCGTAGCCAAAAAAGGGGGGCTGGTGCTCCTTGCTGAGATGATAACTACTGATAATTATGGATTTGCTGTTCAGCCAGATAATTATGACCTGAAAAAAAATATTGATGTTGTGGTCAACGACCTGAGAAAAAATGGTGCTTATGATGCAATGATTTTGCGCTGGTTCCCAAAATCCGGTGCTCCTGCGCTTATGCCAGCGATACCATCAAGTGCGACAAATGGAGTTCTTAGGCTTGGTACCTCAAGCGTAACAGAACCGTTTTCATTTGTCGATGGGACCGGGGGTATTGTAGGATTTGATATTGAACTTGCAAGTCATGTTGCCAAAAAGCTCGGTAAAAAACTTGAAATCGTCAACATGGAGTTTGGTGCCCTGATTCCTGCTCTGATTTCCGGGAAAGTCGATATGATCGCGGCATGCATCACGATAACTGACGAACGCGCCAAAAAAGTTCTCTTTTCAAATCCCTATTACACCGGCGGCATTGCGGCTGTCGTTAATGAATAAACTTTTTCTTTACACAAGATAATTTATGCTGCCAGCAATCTGGCACTCATTTAAAACAGGGCCAACCTTCCATGAAAAAAAACAACTGCTCTCTCAAAAATTTAGGCAACCCTTTCTTCAAATTACACAACAGAATCAAGCTAACCAGCCTGGTTAAAGTCTCCTGTGTGTCACTCATTCCCTTGTGCAGTATTCTTGCGGGAAACGGTTTTGCCTGTGCCGCCGGGATTGTTTCGCCGGAAAAAACGCCAGTGAGTGTTTCTGCTGACCTCCCGTTCTTGAGTGCATCAGTTTGGCGAGGACAGGTATGCAATAATGAGCCAGTTTTCCAGCCTTCACTGACAGTGGAAAAAGGCGATTTTTCGGTTAACATCTTTGAGAGTGTCTATCTTACGGGTATATCGACAGTTCATGCTCCAGAGGCAACTGAAACGGATATCACCTTCTCATATAACAGGAAGATACAATCACTGGCCATGACTCTTGGATGGGCGGAGTACCTGTATGCCAATCAGACTATATCCGATTTATCCGGTAACAAAACTGTGCTACCAGGAACGCGTGAGCTTTTCGTCGGCGCCGGTTTTCCTGAACTGCCGGGTTCACCTTCGATAACGGCATTTTACGATTTTAAGGAGATCAAGGGAACCTATTATACTATTGGTACCAAATACAACAGCTCTTACGATGATGGTAAAATAATTCTTGGGGTATCCGGGTCGGTTGGTTATGGCAGTGCCGCCTATAACAAGGGTTATTTTGGCATCAACCGTGCAAAATTTAATGATGTTACGCTGGGTGTAACAGCATCGGTGGCAGCAGCAGATAATCTCAGGGTTGTATCGCAGGTTCAATACGTGACGTTTCCTGACAGTGATATAAAAAATGCAGCCAAGTCATGGTATAAGGATAACCAACAAGTTGTCTACAGTCTCAAGCTCAGCTACTCTCTATAATTGCTACAGCGCCCTTCGCAAGAATACCTGCTGTCAGAAAAGATTTATTCAGAGGTACAGAGGTTTTACTGAAGCAGTCAAGGTATAATTTGTAGAATTAAGCGGAATAATTTACATTACCGAACTTTATTTTTTTTCCGCAAAAGGTCCAGTTAATCCATAGTAAGAGTATGAGCATGAGCAAGACGTTAAGTTTTAAAACATATTCGGCAAAGCCTGCAGAAGTTGACCGCAAATGGTATGTTATTGATGCCGAGGGGCAGGTATTGGGCAGAATGGCTTCCGAAATTGCAAAAGTCCTTCGGGGCAAGCACAAGCCACAGTTCACTCCGCACATTGATACTGGCGACTTTATCGTGGTAACTAATGCTGAAAAGGTTGTACTGAGCGGAAAAAAAGAGGAGCAGAAGAGCTACTTTTCGCATTCCCACTATCCCGGTGGTGTCAAGGTTGACCATGTGAAAGATTTACTGAAGAAAAAGCCTGAGCGAATTGTTGAAAATGCGGTGTGGGGTATGTTGCCGCATAATAACCTTGGTCGTCAGCTTTTCAGGAAACTCAAGGTTTACCCTGGCGCAACTCATCCGCATGTTTCACAGTCACCAGTTGAAATGAAAGTAAACTAAATTATTAAAGAATTGGGAATGAAAGAGGTTATCGATACAGTGGGTCGCCGTAAAACCTCGGTGGCTCGAGCTTTTTTGACGACAGGCAAAGGCAAGATTATTATCAACAAGCTGCCTGTTGAAGAGTATTTCAAAGATGAATTCAAACGCCAGCAGGCCCTCAGGCCTCTTGTGCTTACGGAAAAGAGGGAAGAGTTTGATATCAAGGTGAACGTGCAGGGTGGAGGAGTCTCCGGCCAGTCAGGCGCTGTCAGTCTTGCCATTGCTCGTGCTCTGACCGAGTTTGACGAAGCGGCCCGTGCTGTTCTCAAGACGGAGAGGCTTTTGACAAGAGATCCCCGTATGGT
>CAIOLC010000143.1 GCA_903859055.1 uncultured Chlorobiaceae bacterium
AAGAACAAAATCCGGCCAAAACATCAACCCTGTTCACCCTCTGCAACCATGCACAAGGAATCCAACTTCGAGCAGTCGACAGAGCAATCCCTGCTGCAACATGGCGGCTACAGCAAGGGCGACCCGCTGGCGTACGACAAGAAGCTGGCGCTCTTTCCCGATGAAGTTGTGGCCTTCGTTCAGGATACCCAACCGGAGTTCCGGGAGTGCTTCTCTCTGCTGAACAATAACGGATTCTTGCCATGAACCTTTTACAATTAATAGATTTGGCTGCTTCAGGAGAGGATGGCTCCCGGCAGTTCAAGTCGGATATTCGGAACGCTGAATCTCTGGCATCAGAAATGGCCGCTTTTGCCAATGCTGAAGGAGGAATCATTCTCATTGGCGTTGCTGACAATGGCTCCATACCGGGTCTTGAAAGTATTGATGTTTCGCGCATCAACCAGCTTATCAGTAATGCCGCCAGCAATCTGGTACGTAGTCCGCTTACGATACAGACTGAAAATATTCTCCTTGAAAATCGAAATGTTGTCATTGTGCTTACCGTACCCAAAGGAATCGATAAACCCTATTTCGATAAAAACGGTGTTATATGGCTCAAATGTGGTGCTGACAAGCGACGAGTCAATACAAAGGAAGAGTTACGACGACTGTTTCAGATATCCAATCAGTTTCACGCTGATGAACTTCCAGCAAAAGCCGGGGTTGAGGCTCTCGACAAGCTTCGTTTCAGAGATTTTCTTAAAAAGACCTATCAACAGGAGTATCCCGAGACCAATGAAGAGCTGAAAAAGCTTCTGCAAAATATGAATCTGGCTACCGACACTGGAGCACTGAATCTTGCTTGCGTCCTTTTGTTCGCCGAAAGACCAGAATGGATCGTACCACAATTTGTTGTGAAGGCGGTTCGCTTTCCGGGTAATGAAATCCATCAAAGCGAGTATCTGGATATGGAGGATTTTACCGGAGCGTTAGGAGCCATTTTTGAGGGTGCGATGGCCTTTTTGATGCGAAATATGCACAAGGTGCAGGCCGGACGGGGAATTAATGCGCCCGGAACCCCTGAAATTCCACCGATTGTCTTTGAAGAGCTACTGGTTAATGCCCTGATGCACCGCGATTATTTTGTAAGCGCCCCAATCAGACTGTTTTTATTCGATAACCGAATTGAAATTATCAGTCCGGGACACCTGCCCAACAACCTGACTGTCGCCAAAATCAAAACAGGTAATTCCGATATCCGTAATCCGATTCTGGTCTCCTATGTCGCAAAAGGGCTGTTACCCTACCGGGGGCTTGGTTCTGGAATCAAACGGGCAATTGATGCATGGCCCAACATTGACTTTATCGATGATCATGATGGTTGTTTGTTTACCGCCATTGTTCACCACAATAAAATTGAAGGTTCGGTAGAAAGTTCGGTAGAAAGCTCGGTAGAAAGCTCGACAGAAGGTTTGGTAGAAAACCCAATAGATGGTTCGGTAGAAAGTTCGGTAGAAATCGATAATCCTGTTCTCGAACAGTTCAGACTGAATCCTGAACTGACTCTTCATGCTTTGGCAAAAACACTGGATATATCATTGAGAGCAACTGAAAAAAGGGTGGCCAACTTGCAGGAAAAAAATAAATTAAAACATGTCGGGCCGAAAAAAGGCGGCTACTGGCAGGTGCTTTAATGGTATACGCTTTCAAACATCTCAATCCACACACCCTTCATGCACAAGGAATCAAACTTCGAGCACTCCATAGAGCAATCCCTGCTGCAACATGGCGGCTACCAGAAGGGCGACCCGCTGGCGTACGACAAGAAGCTGGCGCTCTTTCCGGATGAGGTGGTGGCCTTCGTTCAGGATAGCCAGCCGGAGTTCTGGGAGCGATTCTCTCTGCTGAACAACGGGAATGCCAAAGCGGTGCTGATTGAGAGCCTGGTGCGGGAGCTGCGAACCAAGGGAATGCTCTCCATTTTGCGAAGCGGATTCAAGTGTTTCGGCAAAACGGTGCGCATCGCCTTTTTTCAGCCAAATACCGGCATGGAGCCGCTTGCGCTGGAGCGGTTCAGCAAAAACCGGCTGACCGTGATTCGTCAACTGGAAACAGAGAGTGGAGCCATCCCTGACATGGTGCTTGCGGTGAACGGTTTGCCTGTAATGACGATAGAGCTGAAAAATGCCTTGACCGGGCAGAATGTGCTCCATGCCAAACAGCAGTACTGCGACCGTGACCCCAATGAGCTGCTCTTTGCCTTCAAGCAGCGCTGCCTTGTGCATTTTGCGGTCGATACTGAAGAGGTCTGCATGACCACCAAGCTTGACCGGGGAGCGACATCATTCCTCCCCTTCAACCGGGGAAACAACAACGCCAAAGGCAATCCACCGGTTGAGGGTGATGTGCGCACAGCCTACCTGTGGAAAGAGGTGCTGGTGAAAGAGAGTCTGATGGATATTCTGGGCCGTTTTCTCCACCTGCAGGTTGAGGAGAAAACTGTTCCGACCGCCAAAGGGTTGAAGAAGCTTCGGCACGAAAGCATGATTTTCCCCCGCTACCATCAGCTTGATGTGGTGCGCAAACTTGCCGACCATGCCCGGCAGTACCGCTCAGGGCACAACTACCTGATCCAGCACTCTGCCGGATCGGGAAAGTCGAACTCCATTGCCTGGCTTGCCCACCGGCTTTCGACCCTGCACGATGCCCGGAACGAAAAAATCTTCCATTCGGTGGT
>CAIOLC010000144.1 GCA_903859055.1 uncultured Chlorobiaceae bacterium
CGCACTCTCATGAGTCAAAAAGAGTCCGATATCTATTTTGATCCGCAATCACCCATGTATCATCTCGCAGGCAAACTTTCAACATTTGCCTCCTGGTATAATGATTACTTCAGCTCAGTTTCACCCCAAAGAACTTTTCCGGAGCGATCAACCTGTGAGCTGATACCCTTCACCGTCAATAATGTACAGCTCAAGATGCTCTTGATGAACAGTTCACTTTTTTGTGATGATTCACAACGCGACCACGGTCTGTTGTGGATCGGATTGCGAAACCTTGACCCGTTCATCAAGGATCTCAAAAAAAATGAACAGGAGCTTGCCATTGCTCTGATGCACCACCCTATAGAGTGGCTTTCAAACGAGTATGAACGAACCGAAGTCACCGCACTCCTAAAATCAGGAGTTAATATTTTTATGCATGGGCACTATCATAAAACCGAGGCTGAATTTCGGGATGAATTGATCGAAATTGCAGCAGGAGCCACATTTATTGCCGATGAACAAAAAGATAAACGGTCACTTTATGGCCGGTTTGACGGCAAGAGTGTTGAAGTATTTCCGATCTGCTATCAGAGAGAGTGTGTTCCAAGGGTTTGGGGTGAAGACACAGCACTCTTTGCCAAAAACGAAAACGGCACCTGTACCAAAAAATTTTATCTTCGCGACCGCATCACTCCATCCAATACTCCTGATACCGCTTCCGAAAAAGCAAGCAATCAGGATAGTGACTATCTGCTCAGTTATCAAGCATCTCTTGTTGCAGCACTGGATCACGCTCTCCCGCCAGCAGTGCAAAGCTTTTCAGCAAAAGTAAGCGAAATCTTTGTTTCACTGCGTCTATCAGATTCCTGGCAAAATGACAAGCAGTCAGGCGACGATGCAAAAGGAGATGAGCAACAACAATCCATCTCCAGCTTCACTCCGGAAAGTGTTATGGCTTCAGCATTTAAAAAGAATCGTCTCTTACTGATCGTTGGTGATCCCGGTTCGGGAAAAACCACCCTTCTGCAACACTACGCACTCTCTGCCCTTGACAAAGAGCGCTGCCTGTTATTAGGCTTTCCGGAACCAGTCATGGTTTTTTACCTTCCGCTGCGAGAGTTGATAAAAACGGAGAGCGGCTTTGCTTCACTGCACGCCAATATCTTTGCCTGGTCCGAGGAAAACGCGCTCCCTGTACCAGAAAAGGCCATTGTAGAATGGCTTCAACAGAAAAAAACACTAGTACTCCTTGACGGGCTGGACGAAATCGGTGAACTTGAAGAGAGAAAAAACGTCTGTAAATGGATCAAGAAAACGATAACCAGTCTCACAAACGCAAACTTTGTTGTCACCTCCCGTTCAACCGGTTACCAGAAAGGTGACAAGGTTGAGATTCAGGTTCCTCACAAGAGAGCAGATATTCTTGATTTTAATGAGGGCCAACAGAAAAGTTTTTTACAACAATGGTTTACGGCCCGCTTTCTTGACGAATTATACCTTGATACTGATGACCAGGAGGTCATAGAAGAGCGTCAGAAACAAAAAGCCCTTGCACAGACCGATCACATTATTGCCTTTTTGAACAGGGAGGAAAACAAAAGCTTACGGCAGATGGTAAGGATTCCCTTGCTGCTGCAAATTATGGCAATGCTCTGGAACAGACACGAGATTCTGCCCGACAGCCGGGCCATGCTCTATGAAAATGCCCTGGACTATCTGCTCGGTTATCAGTATGAGCAAAAAGATATAGAGCCCCTGCTTGCCTTGAAAGATGCCAGAACAGTGCTGGCATCTCTCTCCCTCTGGATGCAGGAGCATGAGATTGACCAGGCCAGTAAGGAAACGATTGAAGATCAATTACAAATTGCCCTTGAAAAACTTGTGCTTCGTAAAAAACCGAACGCCAATGAATTGTGTGATGACCTCATTAATCGCTCAGGATTGCTTGTGGAGTATGGTATGGAGGAGTATATGTTCAGCCATAAATCCTTTCGGGAATATCTCGCGGGAGTTCAGCTTGTCTCTGAAGTCAACAGAAATCCGGCCTATCTTGACTCACTGGTTCTCAGTTTTGGTGCCGACTGGTGGGAAGAACCTCTTAAATTTTTCATAGCACAGGCAGATTCTGGGGTATTTGATCTGTTCATGGAAAAATTTCTGGACTCTCCGCTCAGTGAAGCATTAACTTCCAAGCAACAGGGGTTGCTGCAAACCCTCATAACCGAAACACCAAAGGCGAAAAGAAGGATTGATGCACTTTGCAGTAAACTTCTGGAACCAGCCACATCAACCGAGCGCCAGAGAGTGATTCTCGACACACTGAAAACCATCGAAAACCCGCTGGCCCTTAATGCGCTTGAGCAGTTCAGGGCGCAAAAGCTGGCAAAAGGGAACCGGGATGTTGCATGCAGGACTGAAGAGGTAATTATTACTTTTGGAGGCCAGCCCTCCGGTATAGATCAGAAAAAGTCCGCAAAAGAAAAATCCGCATCACGAAGAAACCCACATGAGTACCAGGCAGAATATATCCTGATACCCGGCGGTAAGTACATTTACCCGGAGAGAAACAAGGAAGCTTACATTGAGGATCTTTTTATCGCCAAATATCCCGTCACCAATAAGCTCTACCGTTCTTTCATTACCTCATTGCAGACGGA
>CAIOLC010000145.1 GCA_903859055.1 uncultured Chlorobiaceae bacterium
AAAAGCAAAGTCGGATGAGTGCCTCTGAACAGATTGATGACCCCGCCCCTGCCTTGTTGCAGGGCAAAGAGTGCCACACACAATGCCCGGCATTGGCAGGAGGAGCCGGATAGCCGTTTCGAAGATGACTGGCATTTTTTTTGAAAAATGGCGACGAAGAGCAATCCTCTCTTTTTGTGGCCAATTTTGAAGAGAAATGCAAGGTCATGCGCTTTTGAAACGGAGGGAGTGGCACTCTGTTTTTCGAATTGATCAATAATTCTGCTACATTTTACACTGCATCTCCAAAGACATAAAGCGGGCTAACCAGGTCGTCTTCACGGATGGTTTCAGCGTTTATTTTGAAACACTTCTATCAAGGAAAAAGGTCATGCTGACATTCAACATAAACTATGATGTTTTGCCAGACAGGCTTGTCACGATTCAGTTGCCTCAGGAAGTCTCACCTGGTCGGCATGAGCTGGTGATTGTGCTGGAAGAGCAGCCCTTCCGGACAGCTTCCATCACAGACGATTCTATGGAAAAATTGAATGCCTTTATCAAAGCACGATACGAATTATCGTTAAACGAACCATTACTTGATGGTGAGAAAATTTTCACCACACTGGCTGCACGACATGTTGAATAATCCCTTCAGAATACAACTCTCTTCAGGCGCTGAGAATGATCTCAAGAGGATTGAGGATTATTACATAAGCAAATATGAGGTAACGGTTGGTGAGTTTAAGCAATTTATTGATGCTACCAACTACCCAACTGATGCAGAAAAAGGAACGGGTGATTGGTCAGGCAGTTGGGTGTATGATGGTAAGGAATGGAATCAGCAAAAAGGAATCAACTTGGCGGTACGATACCGCAGGTAAAGAGCGCCCGGTATCGCAGTATAACCATCCGGTGGTGCACGTGAGCTGGAATGATGCGGTAGCCTACTGCGAATGGCTTTCAGCAAAGGAGGGTAAAACGTACCGCTTGCCAACGGAGGCAGAGTGGGAGTATGCATGCAGGGCAGGGTCAAAAATCTCAACACCGTTTAATACCGGCGGAAATCTGACTACCGCGCAAGCGAACTATAATGGTAACTCTCCGTATGGCAGGAATAGTAAAGGGCAGTATAGAGGCACAACGGTAGCTGTGAACAGCTTTGCGCCGAATGCGTGGGAGTTATACAATATGCACGGTAATGTGTGGGAGTGGTGTAGCGACTGGTATGGTGAAAAGTACTACGAAGAGTGCAAAGCACAAGGCGTGGTAGAAAATCCGCAAGGCGCGTCGGGTGGTTCTCACCGCGTGCTTCGTGGCGGGAGCTGGAGCTCCTATGCCGAGAGCTGTCGGTCGGCGTATCGCAACTCCGTCACCCCCGGCCTCCGGAACGGCCTTGTTGGCTTCCGCCTGGTGTTCGTCCCGTAGTCAGTTGGCAGCTCATTCCGACTTTGCTTTTTGAGCGAGAGTGATGTTACAACATTGTGGTGAGCGGCAGTGAGGGACGAACTGCCGCACGCCATAATGTTGCGTAACGGAGCGACAACAGAAATGACCACCGCAGGTGGTCCGACGTTTTTTTTGAAAAGCGACAATCTGACAACATTTCCCACCATGCAGATAAAACTGTTTTCCATACCCATCAGTGACGGTGGCGCGGCCCAGCAGGAGATAAACACCTTTCTGAAGGGGCATAAAATTCATGAGATCGAACAAAAGCTGATCAGCAACGATAACGGAGCCTGCTGGTGCTTTTGCGTGCGATACCTTGAGACCACTTTCAGCGCAGCGTCAGAGAGCAAGGCCAAGGTTGATTACCGCCAGGTGCTTGATGAGCCAACCTTTCAGAAATTCTCGAACCTGCGTGCCATACGCAAACAGGCGGCGGCAGCCGAAGGGCTGTCGGCGTTTATCGTGTTCACCGACGAAGAGCTTGCCGAACTTGCAAAACTTGAAGAGATCACCGTCAAAAGCATGTTGGGGATAAAAGGAATTGGCGAAAAGAAGGTCGAGCGTTATGCTCACTATTTTATAGCAAAACCAGAAACCAATGAAGCGTCGGGGCCACCTGCTTGAGCGTCTTGCGGATCTGCAAAACCTCTACGAAGCGTTTTACAAGGCACAAACGGGGCTATGGTCACAAAAGGAGTTTGCCAACCACGCTATGCCGTTGGTTGCCTTTACTGAATACGCCAATGCAAGAGAATTCAGAAAAAATGTGTACCGTACACTTGTGGCCAGTAAAAAATAAGGGCATCAGTCGTGGGTTCGAACCGCGTAATTCGTGGCGGGAGCTGGAACAACTCTGCCGAGAACTGTCGGTCGGCGAATCGCAACAACAACACCCCCGACAACCGGAACAACAACGTTGGCTTCCGCCTGGTGTTCGTCCCGTAGCTCAAAAGCAAAGTCGGATGACTGCCTCTGAACAGATTGATGACCCCGCCCCTGTCTTGTTTCAGGGCAAAGAGTGCCGCACACAATGCCCGGCATTGGTAGGACGAGCCGGATAGCCGTTTCGAAGATGACGGGCATTTTTTTAGAAATTGGCGAATATTACCACGGTATCCTGGAGTTATTCTTGATGCGTGTGGGAAGTTGATAAAACAGAGAGCGTTGTTGAGGGCAACTTTTTAAAACATCAGCGTATGGAAAACGTTATAAAGGATTTGATTAAAGTGGTCGTTGATAATTCTGGCATATCAACCATGACAGGTCTCTCGGCATTTTTAGCCTCTCTTGGAAGTCTCCTGTACAAACGAATTCAGGCTTCCAGAGCGGCGAAAGATTTGGCTCCCTGTTTCAGCAAAAAAGATGTGCAGCAAAAGCTGCGATTGTTTATTGAAAGCAAGTGGCAGAATAACTCACCGACAAGAGAGGAAGAGCCGCTTTTTACCCACAAGTTTGTCTCGAAGTCAACATTAATCCCGCATTTTATAAAGACCGCCTTCAACGAAAACAAGGTAAGCGACAAGTTTTATCTTGTGCTTGCCGACTCAGGAATGGGCAAGACCACCTTCATGATCAATCTGTATGTGCGTTATCACTCGGTTTTTAATCTTCACAATAAACACAAGGTCAAGCTGATTCCGTTTGGTTATCAGGGTAATGTTATCGAAAAAATAAAAGAGATTAAAAAAGAGGAGATTCCCAATACCATCTTGTTGCTGGATGCTTTTGATGAATACCCCAAAATATTGCCTCCAACTGTACCTGATGGTCTAACCGACGATGAACGGTTCCGTCAAGTGCTCGACGAAGTGATTGAAACCGTGCAAGATTTTCGTGAGGTGGTCATTACCAGTCGCACCCAATATTTCCCCGGTGAAGAGGATCAGCCTTACGAACTGAAAATCCCGACCTTCGACAATAAGGGGTTTCATACCCTTGCAAAATTCTATCTATCTCCCTTCGATGACAAGGAGATACGATGCTATCTGAATAAAAAATATGGAATTTTAAGGGTCTGGAATCGTAAGAAAAAGCAAAAGGCGCGGCGAATTGTCAACAACTCTCCCAAGCTGATGGTTCGTCCCATGTTGCTCAGTTACATTGACTATCTGGTTGATGGTGATCAACACTATGCAAATACTTACGATATCTACGATGCGCTGATCAACAAGTGGATTGAACGCGAAGGGGACAAACGTGAGCATCAGAATGTAAACCGTGAAAAACTGAAACAGAACCTTCATAAATACTCCCAACTGGTTGCTGTAAAGATTTATGAACAACGCAAGGAGAAAAAATCCCTGCAATTATGCAAGGCGGATGCAACCGATGTTGAGGTTGAACTGAAGGATTACCAGATGACCGGTCAGTCGCTCCTTACCCGCGATGCAGACAATAACTGGAAATTTGCCCATAAATCAATTCTTGAATTTTTTCTGGCGAAAGAAGCTCTCGAAAATAGTGCGTTTGCCAGGACGCTTGATTTTACAGGTATGGACATGGCATTCCAGTTTTGGATTGAATCGAATAAGAAGCTGTATCCTGATTTTGTTTACGTCACGGGTGGCACTTTTTTAATGGGCAGTCCAGATAAAGAGTCCGGTAGATCTGATACTGAAACTCAACATTCTGTAATAATTTCTGATCTCTTTTTTTGCAAATATGCGGTTTCTTTTACAGAGTTTAAACGATTTATTGACGAGTCGAACTATCAGACTGATGCCGACAAAGCCAACAGTAGTGCGATTTTTGATGGCAAGGAGTGGCAAGAAAAAGCTGGCGTAAACTGGAGACATGGAGTCTCAGGCAATGAGCGGAAAGAGGGTGAATACAATCATCCGGTCTTGCATGTGAGCTGGAACGATTCGGTTGCCTATTGCGACTGGTTGTCGAAGAAGAACGGAAAAACATTTCGGTTGCTTACGGAAGCAGAATGGGAGTATGCCTGTCGAGCAGGAACAACAACGCCATTCAATACAGGAGAAAACATCACAACTGATCAGGCAAACTATGATGGCAATGTCCCCTATGGTAATAATAAAAAAGGGGTTTGGCGGAAAAATACGGTTGCTGTAGATAGTTTGAAACCCAACAAATGGGGTTTGTACAACATGCACGGCAATGTCTGGGAGTGGTGCAGTGACTGGTATGGAGAGAAATATTATGACGAATGTATGGCAAAAGGGGGAATGGAGAACCCTGCCGGACCTGAAACTGGTTCGTCCCGCGTGCTTCGTGGCGGGGGCTGGGGCGGCGGTGCCGGGTACTGTCGGTCGGCGATTCGCTACTGCCTCACCCCCGTCAGCCGGGGCAGCGGCGTTGGCTTCCGCCTGGTGTTCGTCCCGTAGTCAGTTGGCTGCTCATTCCGGCTTTGCTTTTGAGCTAAAAGCGGAGCCAAAAACAAGGTTGAGGAGAGCGGCTGTGAGGGACGAACTGCCGCAC
>CAIOLC010000146.1 GCA_903859055.1 uncultured Chlorobiaceae bacterium
CCCCGTATGGTTGAACGCAAGAAATTTGGACGCAAAAAAGCTCGCAAACGTTTCCAGTTCTCAAAACGTTAATCAGGCTCTTGCTTGTTGTACTCATACAATTTCGGAACACAACTTCACATATCATGGCATTCTGAAAACAGTTCAGAGAAAGCTTTCCGGCAGTGTCCAGCGCTCCGCGCTGGATACCGGCAGGTACATTCATGATAGAGGAATAACTAAAACACAAAAGAGAAATCACTATGTCACATTTTCAGCTTGAAGAGCTGCTTCGTGCAGGAGTTCACTTTGGTCACCTTGCCCGTCGCTGGTGTCCAAAAATGAGGCCCTACATTTTCATGGAAAAAAATGGTGTTCACATCATTGATCTTCAAAAAACGGTTGTGCTTGCTGATGATGCGCTCAAGGCACTTGAGGCAATTGCCCAGACCGGCAGGGAGATCATGTTTGTCGGTACTAAAAAACAGGCCAAACATATTATTGCCGAACAGGCAGAACGTGCTGGTATGCCCTATGTCTGTGAGCGCTGGCTGGGCGGTATGCTCACCAACTTCCAGACTATCCGTCAGAGCATCAGACGCATGAACTCCATTGACAGGATGGCCACTGACGGTACTTATGACATGATTACCAAGAAAGAGCGACTCATGCTTGGTCGTGAAAAGGAGAAGCTGATGAGGATTCTTGGTGGTATTGCCACCATGACAAGGCTTCCTGCAGCACTTTTCATCGTTGATATCAAGAAAGAGCATATTGCCATCAAGGAGGCTCGTTCACTTGGTATCCCTGTTTTTGCCATGGTAGATACCAACTGCGATCCTGAACTGGTCGATTATGTTATTCCTGCAAATGACGATGCCATTCGTTCGATTCAGCTTATGGTCAAGGCTGTTGCTGATACTGTTATCAAGGCACGTGAGCTGAAGGTTGAAAATGAGGTGCTTGCCGAGATGGATGAAGTGGAGGTGGATGATGTTGAAAAAGAGGAAATCAGCGAATAGTCACCGTTTATAACAACAAGAGATTAAAATTTCAATGAGCCAGATTTCAGCAAAAGATGTAAAAAATCTTCGAGATAGAACAGGTGCAGGGATGATGGACTGCAAGAGAGCCCTTGATGAAACCGGCGGGGATGTACAGCAGGCTATTGACTATCTGCGTAAAAAAGGGGCAGCTCTTGCCGCAAAACGTGCGGACAGGGATGCCAAAGAGGGGATGATCAGCATCAGGGTAACAGCAGATCACAAGAGTGGTGTTATTCTTGAACTGAACTGCGAGACTGATTTTGTTGCACGCGGAGATGACTTTACCGGGTTTACGGCAGCCCTTGGTGACCTTGCACTTGCAACCCGGACGGCTTCTCGGGAGGCGCTGCTGGCTCTCAAGCTTGGTGAGGCCTATGGCGGCGAAACTGTTGAGGATGCCATGAAGAGCATGACTGGCAAGCTTGGTGAAAAGATAGACCTTCGTCGTTTTGCTTTTTATGATGCTCCCCAGGGAGTTGTTGAGGGTTACATTCACTCCGGCGCAAAGCTTGGAGCCATTATCCATATTGATACTGATAAACCCGATGTAGTAAGAGAGCTGGCAAAAGATCTTGCCATGCAGATTGCGGCTTCTGCGCCTATCGTTGTCGATCGCTCCAGTGTGCCTGCCGACTTTATAGCAAGAGAGTCTGAAATCTATCGGCAGCAGGCTATCGAACAGGGTAAAAAAGAGGAGTTTGTTGACAAGATTGTGCTGGGAAGGCTCGAAAAGTATTATCAGGATGTGGTGCTCAGTGAGCAGACCTTTATTAAAGATGACAAGGCAAAGGTTTCAGGGGTACTTGGTGACTGTCGAAAAAAGAGTGAGGCGAAAGTCGATGTTATTGGATTTGTTCGCTATCAGTTGGGAGAATAAGTTAAAAAAGCCTCGTTGTTGCGAGGCTTTTTTTTGTGCATTATGTATTACACCGTTTTATCATTAATCGTCTTTTCCTGAGGATACGGATATGCTCCAGTACAAGCGCATTTTGCTTAAGTTAAGTGGTGAAGCACTGGCCGGTGAGGATGGCTACGGCATTAATTCGGAAATGCTTGAACGATACGCTGAGGAGATCAAGGAGGCCAGGGATATGGGCGCCCAGATTGCCCTGGTTATTGGTGGAGGCAATATTTTTCGGGGTATGTCGGAGGCTGCAGCCAATATGGATCGTGTTCAGGCTGACTACATGGGGATGCTGGCAACAGTGATCAACTCTTTGGCTTTTCAGGATGCCCTTGAGCGTAAAGGTGTCTTTACCCGTCTTCAGACGGCTATAAAAATGGAACAGATTGCGGAGCAGTTTATACGTCGTCGCGCTATCCGCCATCTTGAAAAAGGGAGGGTCGTCATTTTTGGCGCGGGCACAGGAAATCCATATTTCACAACTGACACGGCAGCTTCGCTCCGGGCTATCGAGATAGAGGCTGATATTATTGTTAAAGGGACGCGAGTTGATGGTATTTACGACTCTGATCCCGAAAAAAATTCAAATGCCCACTTTTTTTCCGATATCACCTATCTCGATGTCATCCGAAAAAATCTCCGGGTTATGGATATGACTGCCATAACGCTTTGTCGTGAAAATAACCTGCCGATCATGGTCATGAACATGAACCAGAAGGGAAATTTTACCAGGCTTCTGCGGGGTGAAAAGATTGGTTCGCTTGTTCACGGGGAGCTCTCATAACAGCTCTCATCATCACTCGAGCCAGGCTCTGAAAATCGTTTGAGCACGATTTGAATCTCTTGCCACCCGAATCCCCTGTTGTGGAGAAAGATGCCAAGTTTTTTTTTTCTCTCGCTTGCAGTTGCTCCGTGTATCGAAACAATTTTTTTTTCTGCCGCTTTATGGCAGAGCGCGACACTCTCATACTCCTGGAGAAGATCTTCGATGATGGTGTCAGCAACTCCCCGTTTACGGAGTTCAGATTGCATCTTCAATTTGCCCGATGGCCTGCGATTTGAACGGCTTCTGATCAACTCGATGGTGAAGATCCGGTCATTCAGTACACCCTCTTTTGTCAATTTGTCGAGCACTGGGCCGATGCTTTCGGTAGTGTAACCCTTTTTGCGCAGCTTTCGATCAAGCTCCTCCCGACTGTGATTGCGCAGGCTGAGCAGTTGAAGGGCAAATGAGATGGCGGATGGTCTGTTCATGTCAAGCATTGCTCCAGGGGTTACAACGTCAGAAGTCTGTCAGTAAATGGTTTTGCAAAAACCATCTCCCTGCTCGTAATCTAATGCTCACCTCTGACAGGATCAAAATATATATGCACTCTCCTGAGAATATTATTGTTCTTTTGGCTGCCGGAGCCACATCTCCTTTTTCTGTTGCTTTTTCTCTCCCCTCCTTTTTGCTATATTCCTCTCTTCAAGAGATAAACGTCTTGGTCAGGTGTCGGGAGATGTGTATTATCATCAAAGAATAAAGGAACATGCCGCGTTATACCCCTGAACAGCTTCTCAAACGAAATGCCTCCATCTGGACAGATATTCAGATTATTCTTGCTCCAATACAGTTTCTCTTTTTTATTGGGGGGCTGACCGTCACAACTCTTTTTGCCAACGATCTCTTTATTTCGGGATTTTACTGGGTAAGTTTGGCGATTCTCTTCAAAACTCTTTTTTTTGCTCTTCTCTTTATAACAGGAATGTTTTTTGAAAAAGAGGTTTTTGATCAGTGGGTTTACTCCAAAGAGTTTTTATGGGAGGATATCGGGAGCACTATCGCAGCTTTCTTTCATCTCCTCTATTTTTTTCTGGCCTGGTTTGGTGCTTCGCATGAGGTGCTTCTCTGGGACGCATTTCTGGCTTATTTTACTTATGTGCTTAATGCGTTGCAATACCTTGTCAGGATAATTCTTGAAAAACTGAATGAACGTAATCTCAGGATGGATGGCCAGTTATGAAACATAGTTTTAAAGAACTTTGGAACAGGGCGTTTCTCTTTGTCGGGCCTTGCTGGTACCTTCTTGTGTGGATGGTCTGGTCTTCGGGTCAATTGGTAACAATTGATGAAGAGATCACTTTTCTTGCGGTTGTGGTTCCTGGTTTTATAATTATCTACAGTTCCGGTTTTTTTATTGAAGGGTGGCATGAAAAGAAAAAGCGGCTTCACTCCTGAACGCTGTGGCTCTTTTTTGCATCTCTCTCTCTCTCTTTTTCAACAATACATGCCAATGTTCGGCATGTGAAGTGTGATCTGTTATGCAGAACCTTTGGAATGATGTCGATCTTCAACGCTCGGTGACGGAGCAGTGCAATGCGCCTGAAACACAGCCTGAACTTGCCGAACTGGTTTATGCCTCACGCCTTCTTGGCCGAGAGAGTTCGCTGGTTATGCATGGAGGAGGTAATACCTCGGTCAAATGTGAGCTGGTTGATATGGTAGGTAATCGTGCAGAGGTGTTGCTCATCAAGGCAAGCGGTGTTGATTTGAGCAGGGTGACCAGTAGCGATTACACCTCACTCCGGCTGGTGCCTCTCCAGAAACTTGGAGAGCTTTTTCATCATCATGGCAGGGTGAGTGAAGAGGTGCTCAATCGCTTTTCAACGAAAGAGTTTAAACATCTGCTCTTGTTGAATATGTTCAGTCTCACCGATCATGTGGCCGAGAAGAGACTGACTCCGTCAATTGAGACACTGCTTCACGCGTTTTTACCCCATAAATTTATTCTGCACACCCATTCATTTGCGCTGCTTACCCTCAGTAATCAGCCGGATGGCGATACACTGTGCAATGAAATACTTGGGGAGAGTTTTGGTTCAGTGGCATATATCAAGCCAGGTCTTGGTCTTGCTCGATCTGCGTCGGTCGTTTATGAAGCAAACCCGGACATTCAAGGGCTGATTCTTCACAAACATGGCCTGGTTACCTTTGGCTCAACAGCAGGGGAAGCTTACCGCCGGATGATTGACGCAGTAACTCTGCTTGAAGAGCGGATAGCCCTTGCAGGTCGAAAAAATTTTCCATCGGTAACACTGCCCGCTGTTGTTGCATCGGTTGAAGTGGCGGCTCCTGTTCTACGGGGTGCCTGTGTTGATGAAAAAGCTCCGGGTAGCCGTGAGTATCATCAGTTCATTCTCGATTTTCGCACCTCTGAAGATATCCTCAAGTATGTCAACAGTTCAGATCTTGACAGAATAAGTCAGAAGGGTGCCATGACCCCTGATTTTATTATCCGCACCAAAAACAGGCCTCTTGTTGTGCCTGCGCCCGATGCGGCTGATATTCCTGCATTCAAGGTTGCTGTGCATGAGGCTGTTCAGCGGTATTGCAGGGAGTATACGGAGTATTTCAAGAGCCAGCAGGCGGCTACCACCATGCCTGTTACCATGCTGGACCCGATTCCCCGGGTGGTGCTGGTTCCGGGGCTTGGACTTTTCGGGCTTGGCAAGACAGCGGAATCTGCTGCGGTGAATGCTGATATTGCAACCTGTACAGCCTCGGCGATTCTTGATGCTGAGTCGGTTGGCACCTTTGATTCTATCAGCGATCGTGAAGCTTTTGAGATAGAGTACTGGGATATGGAGCAGGCAAAGATCAACAAGGTCCATCACGATGTTTTTGCCGGTAAAGTTGTCATGGTTACTGGAGCGGCGAGTGGTATCGGTCTTGCCACTGCCAAAGCTTTTCGTCAGAAAGGGGCTGAGCTGGTTCTTCTCGACCTTACCCGTGAGTCGCTTGATCGGGCCGCTGAAGATCTTGGAGGTAACGTTCTTGCCATTACCTGTGATGTGACCTCCCGGGCAGAGATTCGTGCGGCATTTGATGCAACATGCCGCAGATTCGGGGGAGTAGACATTATTGTTTCAAATGTTGGTGTCGCTCTTCAGGGACGGATTGGTGACGTGTCAGATGAACTGTTGCGGAAAAGCTTTGACATCAACTTTTTTTCACATCAGTCTATTGCCCAGGATGCTGTAAGAGTCATGAAACTGCAGGGGACAGGAGGTGTGCTGCTTTTCAATGTCTCCAAACAGGCTGTTAATCCAGGTCCCGATTTTGGCCCCTATGGTCTGCCAAAGGCGGCAACCCTTTTTCTTGTTCGTCAATATGCTCTTGATCATGGTCGGGATGGTATTCGCTCAAACGGCATTAATGCCGATCGCATTCGCAGTGGCCTCCTGACCGAAGAGATGATCAAGGCTCGTTCAGCAGCACGTGGACTGAGTGAAAGGGAGTATATGGCCGGAAATCTCTTGCAGCTTGAGGTGACCGCTGAAGATGTTGCCGAAGCCTTTGTGCATCTGGCACTTGAAACCAGGACAACCGGTTCGATTACAACAGTGGATGGTGGCAATATTGCAGCCGCTCTCCGCTGATTTCTACTGATATTTATTGATAACAACCATAACTCAACCGAGGAGATTTACCATCATGGCGGAATATGATAAAGACAAGCAGGCAAAAGAGTATTACCTCGATACCCCGATTAATAACTATGGATTTTTTCTCAAGGGGGCTCACTCTCTGGACTGGGGAATGAAGAATCGTCTGTCGAGGATATTTCGGCCCGATACGGGAAGAACCGTCATGCTTGCCATTGATCATGGCTACTTCCAGGGGCCGACCACAGGTCTTGAACGGCCGGATGTCAATATTGTTCCCCTGATGCCTTATGCGGATGCCATCATGCTTACCCGTGGTATTTTACGTACCACTGTTCCGCCAACTCTTACCAAAGCCGTGGTGATGCGCTGCAGTGGTGGACCAAGTATTCTCAAGGAGCTCTCTGATGAGGAGCTTGCTGTTGATATTGAGGATGCCATCCGCATGAACGTTGCGGCAATAACTCTCCAGATCTTTGTTGGTGGTGAGTATGAGACTCGCTCAATTCACAATATGACGAGGCTTGTCGATATGGGTCTTCGCTATGGAATTCCCACTATGGCCGTTACTGCTGTTGGAAAAGATATGGTTCGTGATGCAAAATATTTCAGACTTGCCTGCAGAATGGCGGCTGAGCTGGGTGCTCAGATTGTCAAGACTTACTATGTGCCTGAGGATTTTGATACTATTGTTGCATCATGTCCAGTTCCGATTGTTATGGCAGGTGGCAAGAAACTTCCTGAGCTTGAGGCGCTGACGATGTCGTGGAGAGCCGTCAATGAAGGTGCATCGGGTGTCGATATGGGTCGTAATATTTTCCAGAGTGATTTCCCGCTTGCCATGATGAAAGCTGTCAACAAGGTGGTTCACGAGCATCTTGACCCGCAACAGGCGTTTGACTATTTCAATTCGATCAAGGCCGAAGGATAATCAGAGGGGGGGAATGTTACGGTAGCTCTTGATGCTTTTCCGTAGCATTCGGGTATTGGTGTTTGGTTTTATTAACAGAAACCCTTGAATAACTTGCGGCAGGTCGGCACGACAGGGGAGTATGATGTTTTTCTATGAACAGAGAGGATGTTAAAGGTTTTTTTGCCTTAAGGGAGCAGCTTGAGATGGCTGACTACCTGACGATTGAGTACTACCTGGAATGTGTGGGAGATGTTGAAATAGCCCTTGCCCATTTTTGCAGTGAACAATCTACTGCCCAGTGGAGACGGGTGGGGCATGATGAAGATTTCCGTCCCAGGTATGCCGCCAGGGTCATTGATTTGAAAATAGAGGGAGAGCTTGAAAAGCTCAGCTATCCCGTTCAGCATGCCGCTACAGGTACGATTCACGCTTGTCGGGTTACTGTTGCACACCCCCATCGCAATTTTGGAACCAAAATTCCGAACCTGCTTTCTGCCGTTTGTGGTGAAGGTGCTTTTTTTACGCCCGGTGTGCCTGTCGTTAAACTGCTTGACATCACTTTTCCTGAATCTTACCTGCTTGCCTTTGACGGGCCGAAATTTGGCATTGATGGTATAAGAGATCTGTTGAAGGCTTATAACCGTCCCATTTTTTTTGGCGTTGTCAAACCTAATATTGGTCTTAGTCCTGATGAGTTTGCTGAAATTGCGCGTCAGAGCTGGCTGGGAGGGCTCGATATTGCCAAAGATGATGAGATGCTTGGCGATGTTGACTGGTCAACGCTTGTTGAACGCTCCCACGCTCTTGGAGAGGCCAGGTTGAGTGCTGAGCGTGAGACTGGCGAACCAAAAATATATCTTGCCAATATCACTGACGAGGTTGACCGGCTTATTGAGCAGCATGATATTGCTGTCCGCAATGGAGCAAATGCGTTGCTTGTCAATGCTCTTCCGGTTGGACTCAGTGCGGTAAGAATGCTGGCCAAGCATACGAAGGTACCGCTTATCGGCCATTTTCCATTTATTGCGGCATTCAGCCGTATGGAAAAATATGGTGTACACTCAAGAGTCATGACCAAATTGCAGCGTCTTGCAGGTCTCGACTCTATCATTATGCCTGGATTTGGCAGCAGGATGATGACACCTGAGCAGGAGGTAAAAGAGAATATCCAGGAGTGTTTGCAGGAGTTTGGCCATATCCGTCGATCGCTGCCTGTTCCGGGAGGCAGTGATTCAGCATTAACGCTTGAAACTGTTTACCGTAAGGTCGGCAGTGTAGATTTTGGTTTTGTGCCAGGCCGGGGCGTTTTCGGCCATCCTATGGGGCCGAAAGCTGGTGCGGCAAGTATCCGTCAGGCATGGGAAGCTATTGAGCGTGGTATTCCGCTTGACACATATTCGATTGGCCGACCGGAACTTCAGGCAATGGTTGATTCGGTGAAGGGGAAAAAGTAGTTTTTTATGGGCAGACTTGATCACAAAGTTGCCGTTATTACCGGTTCTACCAGAGGGATAGGCAAAGCCATAGCCCATGAATTTGTGCGGGAAGGCGCAAAAGTGGTGATAACATCGTCATCGTCCGCTCACGTTGAGCATGCTCTTAGGGAGTTTCCTGATGGTGCTGTTTATGGTTGTATTTGTGATGTTGTTGTTATGGCAGACGTTGAAAGGCTCATTACTGTGGCATGTGAAAAATTTGGCAAGGTTGACTGTTTTATCAATAATGCCGGAATTTCAGATCCATTCAAAAGTATTACCGACAGTGACCCCGACGAATGGGCAAAGGTTATTGATACCAATATTAAAGGCACGTATAACGGGTGCCGTGCCGCTATCAGTTATTTTCTTCGCGAAAAAAGAGAGGGGAAAGTTATCAACCTTGCAGGTTCCGGTACTGATCGTACCTCAAATACTCCCTGGATAAGTGCTTATGGTGCAACCAAGGCGGCCATAGCGCGGTTTACCTATGCTGTTGCTGCAGAGTACCGCCATACAGGTATCTCTGTGATGCTGCTCCATCCTGGCTTGGTGCGCACCGCCATGGTCAGTGCAGACAACCCTACACCCGAACTCTCCCGGCAGTTATCGACCTTTACGACCATTCTCGATATTTTTGCCCAGCCGCCTTCAGTTGCAGCAAAGCTTGCGGTGAAGCTTGCCTCCAACTGGAGCGATTCAAAAACTGGCCTCTACCTTTCAGCGTTGAGCAGCAGCAGAAAAAAGGGTTTGCTCCTGACCTATCCTTTCCGTAAAATATTCAACAAGATTGACCGTCGAACCTATTAATCAGGCTTTTCTCATGCGGAAAGCAGATGTCTCCATATTTTTTTTGCTCTCGCTGGCATCCCTTTGTTCCTGCTATAGTTTTCGTGGCACCTCACTTCCTGGACATCTCAAAACCATTGCTGTACCTATCTTTGAAGAGCACTCAGGCGCTGGTGTCGCACAATTCAGGGGCGAGCTGACCAAAGCTCTTGTCAACAAAATAGAGTCGCAGAGCACACTCCGTTTTACCCCTTCAGTTGCCCGGGCGGATGCTTTGCTGGAAGGTGCTCTTCTCTCATTCTCAGATGCACCCAGTCACCTCTCCAGCATCACCGAGCGCGCCCTGAAAAACCGTATTACCCTTGTTGTACGGGTGAATATGGTGGATCAGGTCAATAAAAAATCTGTTTTTACACAATCTTTTGTCGGTTTTGCTGATTATCCTGTCGGGAGCCATGTTGCGCAACAGGAGGCTATTGGGTTTGCTCTTCACCAGATTATTGATGATATTTTCGACCGGATTGTTTCAGGCAGGAAGGATTAGAGACATTGGATGATGGAACCCTTTCTGATGTCATTATGGGTTCAAATTTTTCCCAGCCCTTTATGAACATAGACACTGCGGTAAGCAGATTTTGATTAAAGGAGGTTGTTATGAAACTGCAAAAGGATGTTGAGTATCGGCTTGAACTTGCAAAAGGTTTTTTAAGCGAGGCGGAACAGGATGATACTCTTCAACGTTGGCGAGCCTGTGTCTCAAGCTCGATCCTTGTTATTGAAAACGCTGGACTTGCGGCACTCATGCTTTTCGGTGTTTCACCCTTGGCCCACAAACCGGGAGGCCATTTATCTCAACTGATTTCAGAGGGAACCGTGGCCAGAGAAGTTGCGGCTCAGATTGAGCAGCTTCTGCCTGAACTCGAAAAATACGATTCACAAGAAAAAATGCTTGCCAAATATGGGGACGAGTCCACCTTCCGGCTTCCCTGGGAGATCTTTGGTGCAGAGGAGGCCAAAGCGGCTTTAGAGGCGGCCCGCAAGTGTATGCGTGTCAGTCTGGAGATGGCAGGGAAGGGATAGAACGACATATTTTGATTTTGAACGCTGTTCTCTGCCCCTGTTGCAGTGACTTGAAACAAGGAGCTTTATGAAAGGAATTATTCTGGCGGGTGGTTCTGGCACACGTCTTTACCCTGTTACCAGGGGGCTCTCCAAACAGCTTTTGCCTGTCTACGACAAGCCGATGATCTACTACCCCCTGACGACGCTGATGCTTGCGGGGATACGGGATATTCTTGTCATTACCACCCCTGAAGATCAGCCGATGTTCAAGAAGCTGCTTGGAGACGGGAGTGACTGGGGTATTCGCCTCTCCTATGTGGTGCAGCCTTCGCCGGACGGGCTGGCCCAGGCCTTCATCCTTGGCGAAACATTTATCGGCAGCGATGATGTTGTGCTTATTCTTGGAGATAACATATTTTTCGGCTATGCATTCAGTTCAATGCTCGAAGCTGCTGTGCAAAATGTTCAAAATGATCGCAATGCCACGATATTTGGTTACTATGTCAGTGATCCTGAGCGTTATGGAGTCGCTGAACTTGATGCGACAGGCACCGTGCTCTCTCTTGAAGAGAAACCACTGAAGCCAAAATCAAACTATGCGGTTGTCGGGCTCTATTTTTACCCGAATGATGTGGTGGAAATTGCAAAACAGGTCAGACCATCAGCCCGGGGTGAGCTGGAGATTACAGCGGTCAATGAGGCTTACCTGCAACAGGGCCGTTTAAAGTGCTCCATGCTTGGGCGAGGTTTTGCCTGGCTTGATACCGGCACTCATGAGTCTTTCCAGGAGGCAGGGAACTTTATTCAGACCGTTGAGAAGCGACAGGGGCTCAAGGTGGCCTGCCCCGAAGAGATTGCCTGGCGGAATGGGTGGATCAATGATGATGAGCTGTTGCGACTCTCCGAACCACTCATGAAGAGCCAGTATGGGCTCTATCTCAGGCAGTTGCTTGTTCAGCGGTAAAGTGCCATGCAACTGTTATTTTTACAACATTCCGTCGTGAAAGGCGATTCAACAGTATAACCCCGCCATTGATGCAAGTTATTCCTACAGCCATCCCTGATGTGTTGATGTTCGAGCCGCAGGTGTTCGGTGATGATCGTGGCTATTTTTTTGAATCGTTTCGGCAGGATCTCTTTGACCGGCATATCGGCAGGGTTTTGTTTGTGCAGGATAATGAGTCGAAGTCAAGTTACGGCGTGCTGCGAGGGCTTCACTTTCAGAAGCCGCCATTTACCCAGTCAAAGCTGGTTCGTGCGCTCTACGGCAGTGTGCTCGATGTCGCCGTTGATCTGCGTCTCGGTTCACCCTGCTACGGACGGCATGTAACCTGTGTGCTTGATGCTGAAAAGAAAAATATGCTCTGGGTGCCTAAGGGGTTTGCGCATGGTTTTGCCGTGCTCTCCCGTGAGGCGGTGTTTGCCTACAAGTGCGACAACTACTATGCCCCATCGCACGATGCAGGGATTCTGTGGAATGATCCCGCGCTTGGTATTGACTGGCAGCTTCCGCAGGAGGTGATTCGGGTGTCAGGCAAGGATGCCGTGCAACCAGCATTCACTTCGGCTGCGCTGTTTCGGTATGACGATTTCAGACAGGAAAAACTCTATCCGGGGGTTTCGTAAGTGAATATTCTTGTTACAGGCAGTCGTGGCCAGCTTGGGTCGGAGTTACAGGAGCTGTCGACCGGTTACAGCCGCCACCGTTTTTTTTTCTATGATCTCCCTGAGCTTGATATTACGCTCTCTGAAAAGGTTGATTCACTCTGCCGAGACCATAGCATAGAGGTTATTGTCAATTGTGCGGCCTATACTGCGGTTGACAAGGCCGAAACAGATTCCGCCCTGGCCTTCAGAGTGAACAGGGATGGTCCGGCGGTGCTTGCAGCATGTGCAAAAGAGCGACATGCCCTGCTGATCCATATCTCTACTGACTATGTTTTTGATGGCACCTCGAGTACTCCATATTGCGAGAGTGATCCGCCAGCCCCACTGGGTGTCTATGGGCTCTCAAAATGGGAGGGTGAGGAGTCTATCCGTCATATTGCTCCTTCATACATCATTATCAGAACTTCGTGGCTTTATTCTCTCTATGGGGCTAATTTTGTCAAAACCATGCTTCGCCTTGGCAGAGAACGGTCTGAATTGAGTGTTGTGGCTGACCAGATTGGAACGCCAACCTTGGCGGCTGATCTTGCGGAAGCCATTGTGTCGATTATTGACAAGCATGACAAGGATGTTCGCTACAGCAGCACCTTTCATTACTCCAATGAAGGGGTTGCGTCGTGGTACGATTTTGCACAAGCGATTATGGAGCTGGCAGCACTGCCCTGCAAGGTATTGCCGGTTGGGAGCGCAGACTATCCGCAGGTGGCACCACGACCTCACTACAGTGTGATGAGCAAATCCGCCATCAAAAAGGAGTGGGGCATCCAGATTCCGTACTGGCGAGACTCGCTGGCCGTGATGTTGCGTCGTCTGGCCGGTGATGGTGGCGTGAAGGGTAACGACTGAAGGCATATCGGGCCATTATGGCGAAGGCCCCGAACGGACGGTAGATATTGGCAGGGCAGGGTATCGACCCATAGAAATCAGAAAAACAATCGGATCAAGCAAAAGATCAAGAGAGACTCAAGCAACAAATCAAAGACAAGTCGATGCATATTCTTATTACAGGAGGTGCTGGATTTATTGGCTCGCATGTTGTGCGCCATTTTCTGAACAGCTACCCCTCTTATACCATTACCAATCTCGACAAGCTGACCTATGCCGGCAATCTTGCCAACCTCAGGGAGGTTGAGCGTCTGCCGAACTATCGCTTTATCAAAGGGGATATCACCGACGGTGATTTTCTGATGCGGTTGTTTGAGGAGCAGCGTTTTGACGGCGTTATCCACCTGGCGGCTGAGTCGCATGTCGATCGCTCAATAACCAATCCGACGGCATTTGTGGTGACCAATGTTCTGGGCACGGTCAATCTGCTGAATGCTGCCAAAGCGAGCTGGGGAGCCAATCTTGAGGGAAAGCGGTTTTACCACATTTCAACCGACGAGGTTTATGGCTCTCTCGGCAGCGAGGGGATGTTTACCGAGGAGACTCCCTACGATCCCCATAGCCCTTACTCCGCTTCGAAAGCCTCCTCCGACCATTTTGTCAGGGCATGGCATGATACCTTTGGTTTGCCGGTGGTGATCAGCAACTGCTCCAACAACTACGGGAGCTTCCAGTTTCCTGAAAAGCTTATTCCTCTCTTTATCAACAATATCATCCAGAAGAAACCTCTCCCGGTTTATGGAAAAGGGGAGAATATCCGTGACTGGCTCTGGGTTGTTGACCATGCCCAGGCCATTGATGTGATCTATCATCAGGGAAAAACAGGGGAGACCTACAATATCGGTGGTCATAATGAATGGAGTAACATTGCACTGATTCAGCTTCTTTGTCGTATCATGGATACAAAGCTTGGTCGGGCAGCAGGGGAGTCTGAAAAACTGGTCACCTATGTCACCGACAGGGCAGGTCATGATCTGCGCTATGCCATTGATTCGTCGAAGTTGCAGCGCGAGCTTGGCTGGGTCCCTTCGATAACTTTTGAAAAAGGGCTTGAGTTGACAGTTGAATGGTATCTTACCGAGAGTGAGTGGCTCAGCAATGTCACCTCCGGCAGTTACCAGTGCTACTATGAGGAGATGTATCGTGGCAGGTGACAACAATTCTTGAACATTACAGAGCTATTTTTATGAAAATTCTGGTTATTGGTGGAGCTGGCTATATCGGGAGCCATGTGGCGCGGGCTTTTCTTGACCGTGGTTATCAGGTGACGGTTTTCGACAATCTGCAGAGCGGCTTCAGGGAAAATCTTTTTGAGGAGGCCCATTTTGTCCATGGCGACATCATGCGTCCTGAACAGTTGCGGGCAGTCATGGCTGCCGGCTTTGATGGATGTGTTCATCTTGCTGCATTGAAAGCGGCGGGGCAGTCCATGCTGCATCCCGAAATATACTCTCACGCCAACATTTCCGGCACGATCAACGTTCTTGCTCAAGCCTCAGAAGCCGGTCTCTCTCCAATTATTTTTTCATCATCTGCCGCAGTCTATGGGGCTCCCCGATACTTGCCGATTGATGAGAATCATCCTACAGAGCCGGAGAACTTTTATGGCTTTACCAAACTGGAAATTGAGCGTCTTCTCGACTGGTATGACCGGCTCAAGGGGATGCGTTATGCTGCAATTCGTTATTTCAATGCTGCAGGGTATGACCCGGATGGACGAGTAAAAGGGCTGGAGTTGAATCCCGAGAATCTTTTGCCTCTTGTGATGGAAGTTGCTGTTGGTATTCGTAAAAAGCTTTCAGTGTACGGTAACGATTATCCAACACGGGATGGAAGCGGTATCCGCGACTATGTTCACGTGAGCGACCTTGCGGAGGCGCATGTCGCCGCTTTTGAATATATTCTTCAGCAGAAGCAGAGCTTGACGGTGAATCTTGGCAGTGAAAGCGGGGTAAGCGTCCTTGAGATGGTTGATCGGGCCCGGGTTATTACAGGCCAGGCAATTCCGTCCGAGGTGACAGGCAGAAGGGCTGGCGATCCGGCTGAGCTTGTCGCCTCTTCCGGCAAGGCGCGTGAACTGCTTGGATGGGCACCGAAATACAGCGACGTTGATACCCTTGTCTCCACGACCTGGAAGATGTACGAGAAGTATATTATCCGTTAAATCGCTTGAGTAGATATTCCTCGAAGACGTGCTTCGTGAAGAAATTTTTAAACATAATTACACACCCCGTAGCTCCGGTGCGGGGTAGTTGATTCATAACCTCATTGTTCATGATTATTCCTGTGATTCTCAGTGGTGGTTCAGGAACCCGTCTCTGGCCCCTCTCCCGTGCCCTGTATCCAAAGCAGTTGCTGTCGCTGACGGGTAAGAATACCATGCTTCAAGATACGGTCTATCGTCTTGCTTCACTTGAAGGGTGCGGGCCGGTTTATTGTGTCTGTAATGAGAGCCACCGCTTTCTGGTGGCAGAGCAACTCCATGAGACAGGCGTTGAGCTTGGAGAGATAATTCTGGAGCCTGTTGGTCGCAATACAGCTCCTGCTGCGGCCATTTCAGCTATGCTGGTCAGCAAAACATATCCCGGGGCACTGATGCTGGTGTTGCCTGCTGACCATGTTATTCTTGATTCCGAGGCATTCAGCGCGGCTGTTTCTGCTGGCAGGGCTGCTGCTGAAAAAGGTGAGCTTGTCACCTTTGGAATTAGACCAAATGTACCAGAAACCGGCTATGGCTATATCAGGGTATCGAAGGAGGGGCAGAGCGACAAGGCGGTCTATCCGGTGCTTGAGTTTGTGGAAAAGCCTGACAAGGCAACTGCTGAACGTTATCTGGCCTCAGGTGACTATTTTTGGAACAGCGGGATATTTCTCTTCAAGGCCGAGAGTTACCTTCTCGAACTTGAAACTTATGCTCCATCAATGCTTGCCGCCTGCCGCGATGCCATCGAAAAATCGGTTAAAGATCTTGATTTTTTACGTCTTGATGCTGCCTCTTTCTGCGCATCTCCTTCAGATTCGATTGACTATGCTGTGATGGAGAAGACAGCTTTGGCAGCTCTGGTGCCCCTTGATGCAGGATGGAATGATGTCGGCGCATGGTCGGCGCTCTGGGATGTTGAGAAGTCCGATGTTTCTGGTAACATCAAGAAGGGTGATGTGATGGTGCATGATGTTAAAAACTGCTACATCCATGCCACCAGTCGTCTGGTGACAGCCGTTGGACTTGAAGGGCACATTATTGTTGAGACATCCGATGCAGTGCTTGTTGCTTCACGGGACTCTGTGCAGGATGTCAAGGTGCTGGTTGAGGAGTTGAAACGGAGCGAGCGGGATGAAGCATTAACCCACCGACGGGTATGCAGGCCCTGGGGCACTTATGAAACGGTTGATGAGTCAGAACGATTCAAGGTGAAGCGCATTACGGTGAACCCCGGCGCTGCACTTTCGCTGCAAAAACATAATTTTCGGGCTGAACACTGGATTGTGGTGAAGGGGAGAGCCCTTGTCACTGTTGAGGAGAAAAAAATTACTCTTTGCGAGGATCAGTCAACCTATATTCCGGTCGGAGCCTTTCATCGACTTGAGAATAGAGAGGAGAGCCCGCTGGAGCTGATTGAAGTACAGTCCGGCAGTTATCTTGGTGAGGATGACATCATTCGCGTTGATGATCGATATGGCAGGCAGTAATGGCGATTTCGGTGGCGATGCTCTTGATGAAGCTTCGACTTGGTATCTTCAGCTTTGCTTTGATACAACGATTAAATATATTACATTCTAGGAGTATTGTTTTGTTTTGCGGCAAATCTAAATAGCAGAGTATTATGGCTGAAGAAACGAAGGCATCCGGTCAAAATCAGCAGAAGCAAGGTGATTTTGTGAAGGGAGATTTTTCAACTATCCTTGTGAGTGTAGGCGCAATTATTGACAGCACTATTGAACCGGTGAGCAAGGCTCTTGCCATGGCACTTGACTCTCTTACGACGGTTGCCAAACAGGTGCTTGAAGGTGTGAACTCCACCTTGAACGCCAAGAAATAGGTGCTGAAGGGCAATGGCCTTGCAGGCCTTGTTTAAACATCTTTCCAGGCAAGCTTTTCGGGTATTGAAAGGCTTGCCTTTCCTGTTTTCTGCTTTGTCCGGTTGATGAATTTTTTGTTCTCAAAGATGCGATTCTATTTGATTGAATGATTTTGAAGAGTTATGGATCATAAATTTGCCGAGTATCCCTCAACGCAGCCTTATAGTGTTGTAGAATCTGAGGTTCTTGCCTACTGGAAGAAGCAGGGGATTTTTCATAAAAGTCTTGAAGAGCGATCCGCTGGTCAGGTATTTTCCTTTTATGAAGGGCCTCCTACGGTGAACGGCAAACCCGGGGTCCACCATGTTTTCAGCCGCACCATCAAGGATATTGTCTGTCGCTACAAAACGATGCAAGGCTATAGTGTGCCCCGCAAGGCAGGGTGGGATACCCATGGACTTCCGGTAGAGATTGCAGTGGAGAAGAAGCTTGGTCTGAAGAACAAGTCGCAGGTGGTTGAGTATGGCGATGCTGAGTTCAATGCCGAAGCACGGGCACTCGTCTATCACCACATTGATGATAACCGCGAAGGGTGGGGAAAGCTGACCGAGCGGATGGGATACTGGGTCGATATGGATAATCCCTATATCACCTGCACCAATGACTATATCGAATCGGTCTGGTGGGCACTGAAAACTATTTTCGACAAGGGGCTGATCTACAAGGACTATAAAATTGTTCCTCAGGATCCGAAATCGGAGACAGTGCTGAGCTCGCATGAGCTGGCCCTGGGGTACAAAGAGGTGAAAGACCCAAGTATCTATGTCAAGTTCAAAGTTCGTGGGGCTGAAGAGTCGTTTCTGGTATGGACAACGACACCGTGGACACTTATCTCAAATGTAGCACTTTGTGTCGGCTCAAATATCGACTACGTCAGGGTTGTTCACGCAGAGAGTGGAGAGACGCTGATTCTTGCCAAATCGCGCTTGCAGGTGTTGCTCGAGAAGAATGAAGAGGGTGAATCACTCTGGAAGATTGTTGCCGAGCTGAAAGGGGGTGATCTTGAGGGTATGGAATATGAGCCTCTTTTCACCTACATCCAGCCTGAAAAAAAATGCTGGTATGTCACGGCAGGCTCTTTTGTCTCCACAGAGGATGGCACCGGTATTGTTCATATCGCTCCGGCCTTTGGCGCTGATGACTATGAGATTGCTAAAAAGTATGATTTGCCGATGCTTCAGCCGGTGGCCCGGAATGGTTGCTTTACGGCTGAGGTGACCGATTATGACGGCATGTTTTTCAAGGATACCGATCCGCTGATTATTCAGCAACTTAAGGTGGCTGGAAAATTGTATCGCAAAGAGATCATTACTCACACCTATCCCTATTCGTGGCGTTATGATGTGCCGGTAATCTATTATGCCAGGGAGTCCTGGTATATCAGAACGACCGCAATCGCCGCTCGAATGGTGGAGCTCAACAAATCCATCAACTGGTGCCCTCCCGAAATTGGTACCGGTCGTTTCGGGAACTGGCTTGAGGAGAACAAGGACTGGGCGCTTTCACGGGAGCGTTTCTGGGGTTCACCCCTTCCACTCTGGGTTTCTGAGGATTTTGTTATTGGTGATGATGCCGCATCGGGCAATATGTTTGCCGTTGGTTCAGTTGCTGAGTTACGCGAAGGATTTATAGATATTGAGGGTGATCGTCTTCTCCTTGGAGAGGCGCTCGACAGGGGGTTGGTGGAGCTTGATCTGCACAAGCCGTTTGTTGACAGGATCTATTTTATCAGGGATGGCAAGCGGTTCAACCGCACACCCGAATTGATTGATGTCTGGTTCGACAGTGGCTCCATGCCTTTTGCTCAGTTACACTACCCGTTCGAGAATCGCGAGCTGTTCGAAAGGATGTTCCCTGCGGATTTTATTGCCGAAGGGGTTGATCAGACCAGAGGCTGGTTCTATACCCTCCATGCCATTGCAACGCTTCTTTTCGACAAGCCTGCCTATAGAAACCTGATTGTCAATGGCCATATCCTCGACAAATCCGGCCAAAAGATGTCGAAGTCAAAAGGCAATATGGTTGATCCTTTTGAGACGATGGAGCGTTACGGTGCCGATGCGCTTCGCTGGTACCTGATGGTGAGCAGCCCTCCCTGGAGGCCGAAATCGTTCAATACGGCGGAGATTGAGGAGGAGCAGCGCAAGTTTTTCCGTGCTTTCATCAACAGCTATAACTTTTTTGTGCTTTATGCCAATGTTGACGGCTTTACCTTTGCCGAGCCTGAAATAGCTCTTCAGGAGCGTTCCGAACTCGACCGTTGGGTACTCTCTTCTCTGAACAGCCTCATAGACTCCGTTCATCTCCGCATGGAGCAGTACGACATTACCGGTGCTGTGAGGCTGATCAACGATTTTACGGTTGATGACCTCTCCAACTGGTATATCCGCCGTTCAAGAAAGCGGTTCTGGAAGAGTGACATGGGGCCCGACAAGATTGCTGCCTACCAGACGCTCTACCGGGCGCTTGAGACGGTGGCGAAGTTGCTTGCACCAATTACCCCGTTTCTGGCAGAACGGATCTATCTGAATCTGAACGGGATCAGCCGCCTTGAACCACACGAGTCGGTGCATCTTGCCAGATTTCCTTTACTTGATCTTGAAGCAATTGATCGCCCACTTGAGCGTCGCATGAAAAAGGCGCAGATTATCACCTCGCTGGTGCGCACCATGCGCGAAAAGGCTTCGCTCAAGGTTCGCCAGCCACTCAAACGTATTCTGCTCTCCATCAGTGATTCTGCTGAAAGAGAAGAGTATCAGCTTGTGGATGATATTATCATGGAAGAGGTCAACGTCCAGAAGATCGAGTACATTGAGGAGGAGGGTTCCGTGATTAGCAAAAAGGTAAAACCAAACTTTAAAACTCTGGGCCCCCGTTTTGGCAAGGAGATGAAGGCTTTGGCTGAAGCGATCAGACTCATGAGCCATAAACAGATCGCTCTTCTTGAAAAAGAGGGTGAATTGTCGTTTGAGCTTGATGGCAGGCTTTTTGAGCTGAAGCGTGAGGATGTTGAAATTGTTCACGAGGATATTGAGGGGTGGCTGGTTGCCTCTGATGAAGCGCATGGAATTATGGTGGCGCTTGATACCGAAATGACCGAAGAGCTTGAGATGCTTGGTCTTTCACGAGAACTTGTCAGTCGAATCCAGATGCTGCGCAAGGAGAGTGGTTTTGAAATTACTGACCGGATCAATATCGCTGTCAAGTGTTCAAAAAAACTTTGGGATGCGATTGAATTTCATGAGGCGTATATTAAGGAGGAGACACTTGCGTTGTCTGTTACAGATGATCTTCCACGTTCGGGTATACAGTATGTGATCAATGGTCACGAATGTGAGCTGTTGCTTGAAAAATGTAGCTGATGGTGCTATTTTCAGCAAGCTGTTTTGTACGGTATTCTGTTAGAACAAGAAAATAATGTCTATTATGGCGAAAAAAAATGATAGTGTTTCCAAAAGAGAGAACGAAATCGTGGAAGAACTCGTTCTGACGAAGACCTATTTAACTGATGAAGAGCTTGAACATTTCAGGCTCTTGCTGCTCAAAAGACGGGAAGAGGTGCTGCGTGATCTTGATATTCTTCGCTCTTCATTGTCGGATGAAAACGTTGAAGATTCGATCAATTCGAATTACTCCATGCACATGGCCGACCATGGAACCGATACTATGGATCGTGAACAGCGCTTCATGTTTATCGCCCGTGATGAAAAGTACATCACCTATATTGATCAGGCTCTTGACCGTATACGCAACAAGACTTATGGAATCTGCATAAAATCAGGGAAGCCTATACCCAAAAAGAGACTGGAGGCTGTGCCCCACACCTCGGTGCGGATTGAGTTCAAGCAGGGGAAAAAGTAAATATGAGAGCAAGCCGCGCATCTTGCCAGTTTTGTTCAGGGTGATGATTGTGCTGCAGGCATAATCATCCTTGAGTCGCTACAGGGATAAATTCCTCGAAGCTGTGCTTTATGAAGAAATTCCTAAACAATCAAAGCTCCCGTAGCCTCCGCTATGGGAGCTTTGATTGTTTTTTCCCTCACATCATTGGCCAACATAAGAACGCTCTGGTCAGGTAGAGCGGTTAGGGCCATGATGCACTTTGATCGGCAACCTCAGAAGCGATCGGCAGAGCAATCTTGATATTTTTACAAGACTCTTTTTTACGGAGAACTCAATTGTTGGCTGCGTTGCAGATAATTCGATCTCCGTCAGTTGGTTGAGAGCCTGCGTTATTTTTCCATTCTTTATCAAAAAGTACTCAGCACATAAGTTTGCCTTTTTCGGTTAGATCACTTTTTTTTTATAATAGATTATTATAATTTCTGCAGGGCGGCATTGCGAATTTTGTAATTAATAACAGACAAGAGGATATTAACCATATAATACGCTATTTTATGTACAAGAAAATTGTTCCATTGCAGACAGAGCTTCATGGTAAATTGAAGCTGAAATCAGACAACTCTTTCTCCTTTGCGGCGAATATTCATGTGGCCGCCATCATGGCTAATGAGTTTTACCGGGCAGCGTCAACCTATCCAATCGTTTTTATTGAAGATGCAGGAAAGGATGGTTTTATGCCGGTTGTTTTGCTTGGGCTGGTGGAAAACGAGAATCTGTTTGTGAATGCCGATGGTCGTTGGGAAGCTGCTTATGTTCCTGCAATTCTGAGACGCTATCCGTTTGCGTTGGCCAGAACTCCCGAGGAGGGGCAGTTCACCGTTTGTATTGATGAGGAGAGTGATTTTTTCTCAAAGGAGGAGGGGCAAAGCCTGTTTGACGACAATGGCCAACCGGGAGAGGTGATTGAAAAGGTCAAGACCTATCTCGCTCAACTGCAGCAGATGGAGGTTCTTACCCGTCAGTTTTGTGAAACGCTGAAAGAGCACAATTTGCTGGCACCACTGAATATGCGTGTTCAGAAAGAGAATGCCGTGCAGAATATTACCGGTGCTTACGCGGTCAATGATGAGCGGTTAAGCCATTTGAGTGATGCAACATTTCTTGAGCTGAGGGCAAAAAATTTTCTTCCGTTGATTTACAGCCATCTCACCTCTATTACCCAGATAGAGCGACTTGTGCAGATGCGCGACAAGAATACGACGCAGGAAAAAGAGCAGCCCCATGAACTTGTGGCTGATGACTCGCAGGCCGATGAGTAACTTTTATTAGAAATTTTGTGATCTGTTGAACATTCCCCCCTTTTTCCCTCAAAAAGGGGGGAATGTTTGTTTATGGTGTTTTTGCTGGAAATAACGCGTATATGCTACGACCATGAAAAATCGTTTTTTCGTTGAGCAACTTGAGCCCCGGATTCTGCTCTCTGGTGATCTTTTAACCGAATTACTTCCTCTCCTTGAGTCAGGTCAATCCGTGTTGACAGTGCCAGCATCTCCTCAAGAAAATACTCCAGCAAGTCTGGTCTCACCACTTCTGGCAGTGCCTCTTCTCACATCAACCTGTACGGTCATTGTCGACAATAATCCCGGAACGATAACGCAGTCGGATTTGATGTCTCCGTTCGACGGTTCCAGTCCGCTCGTTGTCGAGAGTGTCGATCAGAAGACGTTGCTCACTGATTTTTCATCAGACTACAGCTTTACAACAGCAGAGTGGGATGCACTTGAGGATGGATGGCGCCATCTCTCTTCACTGCTTGGCGCAACACTCTCATCTGAAGGGCTTGTTCCTCTTATCCCTTTTGTCGATAACGGTGGCCAGCTTTATGGTAACAGTAATGATTTGGCCAATCTTTTGCAGCAGCCGCTTGCTGATTACGCATCGCTGTCAGGGCAGAGTCCCGGAGGGTTGCTTGACTCGTTTTCAACGACCTGGACGGAGGGCGATCTGGTCGTGCTTGGCAAGATTCTTGGCGGGTACAACGCCGGGAAAGATGAACTTCGATTTGATCTTGCGGTGCGGATAGAGAAGACCGGCAGAACGGCACTTGATTTCAGTACTCTTAAGGCTGGTACAGGGCTGAATCTGCAGACTCAGGATCCGGCCAATTACAAATCCACGTTGACGCTTGATTTGCAATTCGGTCTGAATGTTGTGAGCGACACTTTTTTCATGGCTTTGCCTGATGGCTCATTGTCGGTTCAGGTTGAGTCGGGCAATCTGGCTGCCCAGACACTATTTCTCTCTCCAGCCGGTTTGCAAAGTGTTTCAGCATCTGGAGATATTGAGCTGAATGCCGACTTTTTTTTCTCTTCTGAAACAGGGCGAGTTATTGGTGCCAGTGATCAGGGGCAGCTGTTAACAGCTTCACCCATATCATCTGGTCTGGCGATTAATCTTGCTTTTTCTGGATCAGATGTCTATCAGGGGATTGAGTCGCTGACGGTCAGCTCTGCAGATCTGTTTAACGCTGTTCCGCCCGAAGTTTTATTGCAGGGTAGCAATCTTCACCTTTGGAATTCGACGCTTGATGCCAATTTGTATGTCGGTTCAGGAGAAAAACTGTCAGGGAGTGGCACTCTGGCGGGCAGTCTGGTGAATGCTGGTCTTGTATCGCCAGGCAATTCGCCGGGTATCCAGTCGGTAGCTACGTACACCCAGACTGATGGAGCGACTCTCCAGATTGAGATTGGTGGTCTCACTCCTGGTCCTGGTGCTCCCAACATTAATGTTGGCTATGATCAATTAAATATTGCCGGTGCTGCAAATTTTGGTGGTGCGTTGCAAGTGGTTCTGCTGGATGGCTACAAGCCGACGGTGGGTGATACTTTTGATATCGTCACCTTTGGAGGCACAGCTTCGGGTATCTTCACCAATTTGAAGGGATTGTACGGGTTTGATTCTGACCACTATTTTGAGGTGGTTCAGAGTTCCAACAAAATCCAGTTGGTCACACGGGAGATCATTTCGGGAGATGATTTTTCGTTTGTCACCGATGCTCCTGGTTCAGCCAATAATGAGAGTCTGGGGATGTTGCTCAATACCCCCTACCTGATCAGTGTTCCGCCCACCTCTGTGACGCTCTCCGGCAACATTGAGCTGGGCAATGCTTTCAAACTTGGTGGCACGTTCACCTTTGCCGAGCAGGTTACTCCCACGACGCTTATCCTGAACGATGCAGGAGCTTCGACGGTTAACATCACCAGTATTACGGTCAGTGGTCGTGGCCTTGCTCTGCTGTTTGGCAGCCCGGTGGATGGTTCAGGCCTCAGTATCAGCGATGTTGATTTCGGTTTGGCTCAGTTCAAACCGCTCGATTCTGCTGATTCGCGAAGCTGGCTGATGACAAAAGGCTCCATTGGTGCTGCCGGGGCGGTCTCTTTTGTCAATCTTGGTCCGCTCTCAGTCAGTGCCGGAACCATCAGTTTTGATATCAGCCAGGGGCTTGGTTCCGCCAACACGACGGTTGCCAACCTCTCTTCTTCGCCTGTTGTCATCTCGGATGCCACCGGTACGCTGGTGACGTTCAACAGTGCAGGCAGCAGAGGCGAATATTTTGACGTTGCGGCGACCGCTCTGAAATTCTCTCTTGCCGATACCGTTTCAGTTGAAGGCAATTTCATGTTTTCCTCTGATGGCACGCGCCTGGCAGCCATTGGCTCTGGTGTGAACGCCTTGTTCGGTACCGTCGATATGAACATCGGTGTCACCAATGCCACGATTGCTCTTCTTGACAGCAAGAGTGACGGTCTGGCGCTTCAGGCATCGGGAGAATTTTCCGCCAATCTTGGGAGTGATATTTCCCTGTCGGCGACCGGCAGCTCTCTTCTCTGGAAGGAGAATGCCTTGAGTCTTACGGTTGCTAACCAGACGCTGACGATCGGCAGCAGCAGCTTTACCTTTAGTGATGAACTGGTGGCCTCAACCGGTATTCAGGAGGTGCGGGTCAGTGGAGCCGTTTTGCAGGTGGGAGATTTCTTTATGGTCAGTGGTAATTTGGCCTTTAAGAAGAGCACCTCAGATTTTGTTGATTCAAAGGGTGTTACGGTTCATGCTGATGTTCTGACTCTTGGCTCGACTGGCCTCAATGTTTTTGTTGGTGCGAATGGTGCGAGTGTTGATCGGATGGGTATGAGCCTCACCGGTGTTGATTTTGCCCTTGCCCTTGCGCGTGAGCAGGGGAGTGCTCGCCAGTGGACAGCTCTGAAAGGTAGCGCTCAGTCGGCGAGTGCTTTGGGGATTCCCGATGTTACTCTCACCAGCAATGATCTCAATGTGGCAGTCAACCTTCAGGCAAGTGACGGCACTGTTATTGATTTCAGCCAGACAGCGTTTCAGGTTGCGACCGGTGTTGGTACCTCAATGACTCTCGATTTCACCGGCCCGCTGGTCAAGGCTGCCGGTACGTTTGACGTTGGTGTTGCCGATTTTCTGAGTCTCACCGGTTCGATGGCCTTCGAAAAGAAGAGTCAGAATCTGACAGTGCAGGCATCGAATGGCACCACATCGACGGTGCTGATGGATATTCTGACGCTGGGTGGCATCGGAATTGATGCTTTTGTGGGGATGAATGGAGGAAGCACCCAGCAGTTGGGACTGGTTCTTGCTGGCACCAAATTTGCGATGTTGATGGCGCAGGATCAGGCCAACAAGAAACGGAAGTGGAGTTCCATCAAAGCTGGTGCCGACAGCGCAGCTTTTGTTGGTGTTGACGGTATGACTCTTGCTGGCAGTAATCTTTCTGTCGATGTCAACCGTGCGTCAACGGAAGACGCTTCATTGCTTGATTTTGCCGTCAGCTCTTATCAGGTGCCGGCAGGCCCTTCAGAATCGGTAGCCATCGATTTTAATGCTGACAAGGGTGCACTGCTGCAGGCGAGTGGGAACCTTAACGTTGACCTGTTCGGCTTCTTCCAGGTGAGCGGCGGCTTGGCCTTCGAGAAGAAGAGCGAGAGCGTGAAGGTTCTCAGTTCGCTGGGAGCGACCACCGATGTGACGGTAGACGTTCTGACGATCGGCACCAGCGGCGTGAGCGCCTTTGCCGGTCTGAACGGCGGCACCTCAAACAAGTTGGGGCTTGATTTGACGGGCACCGAGTTTGCGCTGGTTCTTGCCTCCGATCATGCCACACCGACGCGGAAATGGACAAGTTTGCAGGCAAGTGCGACGAGTGTCGCCTTTGTCGGCGTTGACGGCCTGACGATCGGCGCCACCGGGCTGACGGTCGAGGTGAATAAAGTAGCAGCGATTGACGGCAGCATCATCGATTATGCCGCAAAAAACCTTGCCGTATCCACCGGCCCGACGACAACGCTGAAGCTCGACATGGACGGCAGCAAGGGCGAACTCTTGCAGGTGAGCGGCAATTTGACGCTTGACCTTTTCGGCTTCTTCAACATTCACGGCAACCTTGCCATCGAAAAGAGCACGAGCAGCGTGACGCTTGGAGATTCGGTCGTTGATACCGCAGGCACGATAACCAAACCCGCCAGCCAGGTTACGGTTGATATGCTGAGTATCGGCGGCAGCGGCCTCGATGCATTTGCGGGCATAAGCGGAGGATACGATGCGAGCGGCAAGCTCAACAGCAGAGCGACAGGCCTGAGCCTCAGCGGTGTTGAATTCGGACTTACCATGGCAGGTGAAAAGCCCACTGGTCTGGAACCGACGGGCTATCAACTGCGCAAATGGACAAGCCTGCAGGCAATGGTGGGCAGCACCGCCTTTATTGGTATTGAGGGATTGGTCATAGCCGCCGATACGCTCAGTGTTGAGATCAACCGGGCAGCCACCGACGGCACCCTTGCAGACTACAAGGCACAGAGCCTTGCCATCAACACCGGCACGATGTCAGACCCGGGCAGTTTGACCCTGACGATGGATGCCTCGGAAGGGCAACTGCTGCGGGCGACCGGTAACCTTGAGGTCGATGTGTTTGGTCTGATGAAAGTCGCTGGAAGTTTTGGTATTGAAAAGAAGAGCGGCGGTGTCACGCTGGCCGACATAACAAGCACACCAGCGATCAATGAGTCTGAAACGCCGGTAACCGTCGATATGCTGCTGATTGGTGGCAGTGGTCTTGATGCCTTTATAGGCGCAGGCGGCGTTGGTTTGGAGCTTGGCGATGTCAACGTTGGTCTTGCTCTGCTTGGCGAGCAACTTACTGATGCACAGGTAACAACAGGCAAAGTTGCCCGCAAATGGACAACCATTCAGGCGGAGGTAGGCAGTGCCGCGCTGGTTGGCGTTGACGGGTTGACCGTAGGCGTTGAGACGTTGAGTGTTTCGGTGAATCGTCAAGCCCTTGACACCAGCGTCGTTGACTATAGCCTGAAAGCAGGCAGCACGACCGAGCGCAAAACCGATTTGACGATTTTGACCGGCCCCGCAAGCGATATGGCGCTCACCATTGATGGCGGACGCGGTCAGTTTGTTGAAGCGAGCGGTCATCTCACCCTTGACGTGTTTGGCTTTGTACAGGTTAATGGCGAGTTCGCGATTGAGAAGGCCAGTACTCCAGAGACGCTGACGCTCTCTGACGCGACAACGGTCAACGCAGAAGTCTTGCGGATTGGGGCGAGTAACCTGAGCGCATTTGCCGGTATGAACGGCGGCACGGCTGATGCTATTGGCCTTGATTTGAGCGGCGTAGAGTTTGGTCTGGCGCTCATGACGGAAGTTCCGGCAGCAGGTGTGACGACGTTGCCACGAAGCTGGACAAGCGTGCAGGCGACAGCGGAGAGTGCAGCCTTTGTCGGCGTTGATGGATTAACGGCACGGGGAGAGAACATTGCGGTGACGGTGAACCGGGCCGGAACGCTGACGGACCTGGTGGTTGACTACAGTCTCAAAACCGAAGGAGGTACGGAGCGCAAAACCTCGATGACCGTCCGTACGGGCATCAGCGACAGCCTGACTTTCGACATGGATGGCAGCGATGGACGGTTGCTGCGAGCCAGCGCAGATTTGAAGCTTGACCTGTTCGGCTTCTTCCAGGTGAGCGGCGGCTTTGCCATAGAGAAGCGGAGCGAGAGCTTCATGCTGAACGATGGTGTTGTCTCCGAGGTTCCAGCGGACGCAAAGGCCGCCACGGAGATCAATGCCGAGCTTCTGACGATAGGCGGCAGTGGCATTGATGCTTTTGCAGGCATGAACGGCGGCACAGCGGATGCCATTGGCCTTAATCTTTCGAAGGTTGACTTTGGCCTTGCGCTCATCACGGAAGTGGTGGCGGATGATGCTCCAGCGGGGACAACAGCACGGAGCTTCACGACGCTCAAAGCCAATGCAGGCGAGATAAGTTTTGTGGGTGTGAAAGGTTTGACGGCAAGCGCTACAGAGTTGTCGGTTGAGATTAATCGCGGTATAGCCGGTACAGCAGGCAATGCCGATCTGGTGGTTGACTACAGCGGTCGCCAGCTTGACGTGCTTGCAGGCCCGGATGCCACGGTGACGCTCGACAGCGATGGCAGCCTTGGCAAACTGACGCGGGCCATTGGCACGCTTGATATCAACCTCTTCAACTTTGTGAGCCTGAACGGCAATTTCACCGTCGAGTCATCAAGCAAAGAGGTGCATCTGGCAGGAGCTGATGCCGCAACGGCAGGTGAAGTGGTGCAGACAGATATGCTTGCCATTGGCGGCAGCAACGTCAGTGCCTTTGTCGGGCTGAACGGAGGCAGCGCCGATGCGATGGGCTTGCAGCTTGCCAAGGCAGAGTTCGGTTTGGCGCTGCTCTCCAGCAAGGCGGATCCGACCCGGAGCTGGACAAGCTTGCAGGCGAACGCCGATGAGCTGAGCTGTGTTGGTCTTGACGGGCTTACCGCATCAGCCGATAATATTACGATCTCCGTCAACCAGGCCGGGAAGGTGGGCGACAAGGTTATTGACTACGCCGGAGCGAACTCGACGAGTCTCGCGATTCAGACGAGCCAGACCACGACGCTCTCCCTCGGTCTCGAAGGCAGTGAAGGTGAGACGATCAAGGCCGCCGGTAATCTCGATATCGATCTCTTCGGCTTCTTCAGCGTGAAGGGTGGTTTGGCTCTTGAGCAGCGGAGTCAGGAGGTGATGCTCTCGGATGGAAGTGTGATCAAGGCTGCAGAGCTGATCACGATTGGCGGCCACGATTTGAACGCTTTTGCCGGTATCAACGGTGGGTACAACGATACCACCGG
>CAIOLC010000147.1 GCA_903859055.1 uncultured Chlorobiaceae bacterium
CCTTGATGTGGTGCTTGATGCACCGTTGGTCGGGCGATGGCAACTCTCTGCATCGGGGCGAAAAGAGCTGATTGATGAGGGTTTGATTGAAAAGTTTTCTTCTCAGATAGAGCCCTTTATCACTCAGGAGGCATCCGTGATTGATAAAAATATGCGGAGAGAAAAAAGCTGGTATTATCCATGGGAAGCAATCCGCGAAACCGTCATCAATGCTCTGGCTCACCGTGACTGGACAAGGTCGGTCGATATTGAGGTGACAAATTACTCTGATCGCCTGGAGGTCATCAGCCCGGGGAAACTCCAGAATTCGATGACAGTCAGCAAAATGGTTGCCGGACAACGCTCTCCCCGAAATACCCTGATCATGGAAATTCTGCGTGACTATGGGTATGTCGATGCGAGAGGTATGGGAGTGCGAACCAAGGTTATTCCTCTCATGCGGAACATCAATCAGGCTGAACCGGTATTTGAGGCAACCGAGGATTATCTGAAAACGATATTGTACCGGAAGAGAGCAGATGGGTCGTTGTTATGATAAGGGTGGACAAGCAATGTGAAACTTTTTTCCAATGCTTTTTTAGAATAAAGAGTGTATAAAAGGTGGATGCTATGGACTCTGCAACTCTATAAAAGCGTATTTTCTTGGTAAATCTTTTACAAACAACAACTGACGATTAACAAGTCGAGAAGCAGATGGCTATTTATTCAATATGGAATAACAAGGGTGGCGTTGGGAAGAGCTATCTGACTTTTCAGATTGCCAGCGAGTACGCGGCAAATCACCCCGATAAAAAAATTCTTGTCATAGATCTATGTCCTCAGGGAAATGCTTCTGGCATGTTGCTTGGCGGGATGCAAGAGGGTGAGCGCGTTCTCAATGAATTAAGCAGCCAAACTCCACGGAGAACAATTTCTGGATACATTGAAGATCGCATACTGAGTCCTTATGTTAATCCCCATACCGGGTCATCATACCTTTTGAAGGTTTCAGATCGTAATGCAGAGGTTCCGGAAAACCTGTTTTTAATTACAGGGGATGAGCAGTTAGAAATACAAGCATCACGAGTACTTGGTGCGACAGCTCCTGGCCCTACAGATGCATGGAGAATTGTTCATACCTGGATGAGTGATCTCATTGAAGATATTCAGCGCTCATGGAATCAAGTGGATACAACTGTATTCATTGACTGCAACCCCAGTTTTTCAATTTATACTGAACTTGCGCTGTCAGCTTCAGACAGACTCATTATTCCATTTTCTGCTGATGGTTCTTCAAAACGCGCAGTCCGGGCTGTTCTTGCTTTGTTATATGGGATTACGCGTGCTTCTGGAGGTCTGCAATCCCAGTTTTATTTGAACTGCCAACAGTTTCGACTACCGATTCCAAAAATTTATTGCTATATCGGCAACCGTTTAACTCAATACGTCAGATCAGCCAGTGCATTCCGTACCGTTGTTCACGAGATTGGAAACGAAATTTGGTCTGTTTGGCAAAGTAACCCAAATATATTCCATATTCATCCGACAGGGTCCGGGAGCCCCACAAATCGATCCGCATTCAACAAGATGTTTCAACATGAAATTGTCGATGCAAACACAGCATCTGTCGTGTCCAGCTCCCTCGGCATCCCAATGGTTCGTCTGACATCTGGTTCTCGTGTCGTTGCCGGGCGGAGTGTGATGGTAAATCAGTCA
>CAIOLC010000148.1 GCA_903859055.1 uncultured Chlorobiaceae bacterium
GGCATATAGTATTTGTACATCTGGTCGATAAAGAGCGCCTCCACCTCAAGGTATTTCTCCTGATCAATGTCGAGCGTATATTCGGTGCCCCTGAGCCGCTGCCACATGGTGAGAATATCCACTTCGGCTGTTCCTCCGCTGACCGGCGCCATGGAGAGATCAATAATGTCAGCCCCACCCGTAATGGCTGCGAAGTTGCATGCGACTCCCATTCCTGCCGTATCGTGCGTATGAAACTGGATGATGGTTCCCTCCGGCAGCATCTTCCGAGCCCCCTTGATGGTCTCATGCACAACCGCCGGGGTTGTGGTACCCGAAGCATCCTTGAAGGCGACACTGTCGAAAGGAATTTCGGCATCAAGAATTTCTTTCAGCTTGTCGAGATAAAACTGCGGTGAGTGGCAATAGGTCTCATGCAGGCCAGGGGGAAGACCCATCAAAGCCACAACAACCTGGTGTTTGAGCCCTGCATCATGGATACATTGCCCTGAATAGGAGAGGTTGCGTACATCCATCAAGGCATCGAAGTTCCTGATGGTGGTGATGCCATGTTTCTTAAAGAGGCGGGCATGCAGGTCAATAATATCACGTGACTGCGACACAAGGCCAACAACATTGGCACCCCTTGAGAGTGTCTGGAGATTGATATCCGGCCCGACAATCTTGCGGGCCGTATCCATCATGGTAAAAGCATCCTCTTCGCAATAGAAGTAGAGACTCTGAAACCGGGCACCGCCACCTATTTCAAAGTTGTCAGTACCCGCATGAACGGCGGCCTCCAGAGCTGGCAGAAAATCCTCTGTCTTTACCCTGGCGCCAAAACATGACTGAAATCCGTCCCGAAACGAGACATCCATAAATCTGATCTTTTTCATCCGCGTCCTCTTTTCATTTATAGTGAGTTTGGCAACCCGCCCGAAAGATCTCAGTGCCTGTCGTCGGCAAAAGTACCGAGTTGACGGAAAGACTCCTCTTCAACCAGACTGTGCAGGCTGTTGCCATGAGCATCCATGGTGACAATTGCCGGGAATGAGTTGACCTCAAAGTGCCACATCGCTTCAGGAACACCCATCTCCTCCAGAAAATCAACACCGGCCACCTTTTCAATACAACGGGCATAGTACTGGGCTGCTCCACCGATGGCATTAAGATAGACAGCGCCGTGCTCCTGCAACCCCTTCAGCGTTTTGGGGCCCATGCCACCTTTGCCGATAATCGCTCTCAGACCAAGCTTTTTGATGACATCTGCCTGGAAAGGCTCCTCTCGAATCGACGTGGTTGGACCTGCTGCCGTTACCCGGTAGCTGCCATCATCGTTTTTCATAATAACCGGCCCGCAATGGAAGAGAACACCACCTGTCGTGTCGACCCCGGCTGGCAGGTCGTGGTGCATGATGTAGTGGTGGAACGCGTCACGCCCGGTGTGCATGGCACCCTTGACAAGCACCACATCGCCTACCTTCAGTGCACGCACCTGCTCTTCGGTCACAGGAGCCTGCAGTACCACCTCTTTGCCGGTCAGTGGCATCCCTTCACCCTTTGCCATCCGCTTGATCTCATCAGCATCACGGTAATACCAGCGCTGGATGGAGCCGGTGGCGGGATCGAGCAGCACGCCAAGACGGCGATATGCCCAGCAGTTGTAGGCGACAGAGACAAAAAAGCTTGCCGGAACGCGGTGTGACTTGCCGATTTTACAGCCGAAGAGAGTGGTTTTGCCACCGAATCCCATCGGGCCAATATTCATGGTGTTGGATTTTTCCAGAATCTCCTGTTCAAGGGAGTCAAGTTCGCTATCAGGATTACGGTCATCGATCGTACGGAAAAGCTGCTTTTTTGCAAGCTCAAAGCCACTGGTGCGGTCGCCGCCGATACCGACACCGATAACACCCGGGCTGCATCCCTGCCCCTGTGCCTGATAGACTGCGTGAAGCAGACATTTGCGAACGCCGTCAAGGTCGCGGGAAGCACTCCCAAGACCAGGAATTTCATCGGGGAGTGAGTACTGAATGTTTTTGTTCTCGCATCCTCCACCTTTCAGAATCAGCTTCACCTCAATCTCATCCTTTTCCCAGGGCTCAAAATGGA
>CAIOLC010000149.1 GCA_903859055.1 uncultured Chlorobiaceae bacterium
AAAAATATCTATATATCTTTGAAGAGGACAGTTTTCAGAAATATACAAAAAAATATATTTTGATACTCAAAATGTTACGAAAGTCAAATTTTAAACACCAATGAATTCAAGGGGTGCGAGCCAAATCGGGAATTGCTGCTTTTCGATAGTCAATAAGTTTACGTTTTGCTCCCGTTTTTGCCTCTACCAAAATATCGTCTGTGTTAAAGGTATACTTGTTCTTATCCTTTACACAGAACAATATCGGTTCATACATTGAACCGTAATATTTTTTTGCCTGAACTCCTGAACTGTCGTAATACCAAACCAGTCGAGAGAGAATATCAATCTTGTTACGAAGATAAATATCAAAAAACGGCATAAACTGCGTTGCTGTCATGACATAAAAACTGCCATCCGGTTTCAGTTTTTGAATACACAGGTCAAGCCATACATAACACCATTCCAGGTAGGCATCTTCCGTTTTCCATTTTTCAATATGTCCGTTGAAGTTCTTGCCGATGTTGTAAGGGGGATCGGCAAATATTAAGTCCACAGAGTTGTCCGGTAGCATTCGAAGTGCTTCTAACGCGTCTCCATGAATGATTTTATGTTGTTCGCTTCCTAATATATCCATTGGTTTCAATTGAGAATTGTACTGCAAGTTACATGAAAAGTCTGACAACTCACTCTGTAATATAACCGAAGCTTCAATACACCACAGTCCGGTCACCGAGTACACTTCGAGACGGCCTTCGGCCTACTCAGTGTCCAAACTCTACTCCACCGCTGCCGGTCACCGAGTAGCGCGAAGCGCGTATCGAGGTGACCTTCTCGCCAACCCTGCGCCTCGATAAGGCCTCCGGCCTACTCGGCGACCGAAAATAGCTACTCAACCACAATCTCTGCATCAAACTGTACTCTTGTTCTATAGGTTTTCCAGAAATATTCCCGCTGTTCAAGATTTGCTGCATGAAAGCAGGGAAACTGATGCCTGGCATTGGCAACAACGGCCTTTCGTCGTGGAAAATTATTGAACAATGCCGGATTCTCCACGATCATCCGTTTCATGGTTGCCTCAATCTGCTGCAACCCTTCAGATTGCCAAGAACCTCTCTTATTTTTCAACTCGACAAATAACAGTGTAACACCATACATCAACATGGCATCACAACGGCTCTCCATCTCTCCACTTTCACGCCATATCTCAATACAATTATCAATCGCTGTAAAAAGAATTTCGATTGAGTTATTGTTGATCACCGTCGCATTCCAGCGATCATCATTATCGAAAGAAACTGTTGTCGGTGATTGATCTTCAGTATCAACCAAACCAAATCGCTTTGCTTTGGTGATGAACTGACACTCTGCCAGAAAATAATTTACACTCATAGCTCCTCTTCAATGGCAAGCAGTGAGTCAAAAAGTTCATTGCCCGCACCAAGATATTGATTCAGATAGTTCCTGTCTGATGGAATACCCTCATAACTGCTCAACCTTCGTACTGAACCACGCAACTCATCAAGTTCATAAATTGCTATCTCATCGGCAGAAACAGTAGCCACAAGAGGAACAATCTCATTCAATCGTTTAGAGTGATCATCTGTTGTGACTTTACACTTTAAGGCATGAGCTTTGATCGCAAGCGTTATATAATTAATAAGGTAAGGGCTGTGCGTTGTAATAATTAACCTGTTTGGAGTATTCATGTTGTTGAATTCCAGTAAACTATAAAGTATTTCCCGTTGTGACGCTGGAAATAAATTCTGTTCTGGCTCTTCAACTATATTAATAAAGGCCGTTTTATTAAACTTTGAGGATAAGACCGATAGAGCTACCCTTCGTTGCTCTTCTGACAGTGAGTCGTTTGCCCATATCTCCTCAACTCCCTTCCGAAATCTTTCCATCTCTTCGCTACTCATATTGCTTGAAATGTCAGATTGTTTCTTTACAGAGTTTGCTAAAAACCTTGAAACAAGGTAAAGTGGGACAATCGACTGAAATCCTGATGAGGCCTCTCTCAGTTGAATTTTATAATTATTTCCTTTAACATAGACAATGTCATTTAATTGTTGATACTCAACATAAACATCTTCATTTATAGGTAATTTAAGAGCACCTCTCATCTCATTTTTTGCATTGTCGAATTCCGTAACAAACTCAACTAATGAATCAGATGTAAGCTTTAAGGCTTTTGGGGTTTTAACATTGGCAATAAAATTTCTTTCGGATGGCACATACATTATTTGAGGCAAAGCATAGTTACCTCTTTCAGAAATTTCATTAATCAGTAAATTCCCATCTGCATATTTAAAACAATAAGAGTCTCCCTGAAACTCTATTTCCGCAATATCGTTACCCTTTATATCAAAAAAGTAATTTTCAAGACGATGATAAGCACAATAGGTCTTTCTGAAACGATTGTAATCTGTAAAATCTTTTGGTTTATAATCACCTCGGGTTAATGCTTTTTCCATCCAGGAAAATGTTGAAATCAACTTTGCTATGGTACTCTTTCCACTACCCTGATTACCGATAAATAGTGTAACTTTTTTTATATCAATCCAGCCATCATTCTCCTGACAACCTTCCTTGATTGGCCCAAAATTCTTTATTCTTATTCTGCTCATTTCACATCAATTACTGGATTTTTAGTTTCTGCATACCATTGTATTGATTCAATATACGCTTCTTGCCATGAGTAAGCATTTCTACCTGGGGACAATTTGTCCCTATGTAGGCACCTAACTCTGTATCACGCCTTCTCAACTTTTTTAAATAATCTGTAGGATTTACTGAATCCGTCAATGCATCAATAATATCAACAACCGAAAAATACCAAGTTTCAGTGTCTTCATCATAAAAACGTCGTATTTGCTTATTCTCAAATACTGCTAACGACTTGCTATTTTCCATCGTGATAGATTTCAATAATGAATGAAATAGTGCACAGTAGCAAGGTACATATTTATCACTTCATCCGATGTATTTATTTTTCTCGTTATGCAACTGGTTACAGACTATACGGTAAACCCTTGTCAGTTGCTCCCTTCTCATATCTATTGTATCTTCATATTATTGCTTGCAGAAGCAACCTGACCCCCACTCCAAGAGCAAGAAACAACGCCGCCGTCATCCGCATCAGCCTCACACTCTGGCGAATAGTAAGCGACGAACACTCCCCCGCTCTGACACCAAGTAGTGGAGAATTATGGAACTCACCGCCATAACTTCTGCCACCTCCAAAGGTGACACCAAGCGCACCGGCGTAAGCGCATTCTGGATATCCGGCGTTGGGACTTGCATGAAGTCTGGCACCCTTACGTACTGCCTGAAAGATATCATAAACCTGTAGTTTACTGATTGCCGCCGCGAGGGCGATGACAAGAACCGTCACTCTTGCTGGCAGATAGTTGGCACAATCATCCAGCCTGGCCGCAGCCCAGCCAAACTCAAGATAGCGTTCGTTTTTATAGCCAAAGGTGGAGTCGAGTGTATTGATTGCTTTGTAGGCAATGGCACCGACCGGTCCGAAAAGCAGCGCATAAAAAAGAGGTGCTGTGACACCATCAACGCTGTTCTCTGCAACACTCTCGGTTGCGGCAAGTGCAATACCGCTGGCAGTCAAGGCCGCCGTATCGCGACCAACAATAAAGGAGACCTTCTTGCGCGCCAACTCAATATCATCAGCATCAAGCGCTTGCCGTACCGCTTCGGCATGACCCGCAAGATCCTTGACGGCAAAGCAACTGTACATAAGATAAATGGCCACAGCCATACCTGCCGCTGGATGCGCCTTCGTTGCCAGCATCACGAGCAACCCGGCAATCCCGGCAGAACCACCGACAACAACCAGCACAGCAAGAATACCTCCCAGCCGAAGAGGCAGAGCAGTACGCCTCAGCACCGCCTCGGTCTGCAATGCAAGCCAGCCAATTCCTCTCACCGGGTGGGGCATCCAACGAGGGTCGCCAAAGATAAGGTCAAGTGCGAATGCCCCCAGAAGAAGAAGCTCAGGTGTTTCCATAACGTTTATTGTCTGAAACCGTGATTCGCATGATGAGCACGATTCCTTGATTTTTCTTCACTATCGTAAGGTACCGTTGCAATACGCCGCCACAACCCCGTCACCAATCATGTTCATCATTGTAAATCCTGTAAATCATGGTTCAGACAATTCCTCAGAGCATCCAAAAGGCGGTCATTCTCAACCGGCCGTCTGATGGCAAAGCGGAAATAGTTCTCTTCGAGACCGGAGAAGTTCCGGCAATCACGAACATGAAGTTGACGTTCGGCAAGCCATGAGAACAAAGCATCAAGTGAGCAGGATCCATTCCATTGTGCGAGAAAAAAGTTGGCCGCACCTCCGGCAAGGCGGATGCCCTCAATCCCTGAAACGAGGGCTGTTATGCGCTCCCGTTCTGAAATAATCATGTTGCTCAGCTCGTCCTCGTAGGCACCGCAATTGAGCAGCAGCATGGCCACTGACTCGGCAATGGCATTGACTGTCCATGGTTCCTTGTAGTAGAGCAGGCGGCCAATAACATCAGGATGAGCAATCACCGCCCCAAGCCGCAGACCGGGAAGCGCGTAGAATTTGGTGAGCGAGTGCACCACAACCACATTTTTCAGTGCCATCACCTGGTACATCAATGAGTTATCCGGAAAGCCGGGGGTAAACTGGATAAAGGCCTCATCGAGAATAAACCACTTGTCGGGAAAACGGCTGGCAAGTGCCATGATCATCTCGGGAGGCACTTCCGTACCTGTAGGGTTATTGGGGTTAGCCACAAAAAAAGCATCGGCAGCAAGCAGGGCTTCGGCAAGCTGCTCGATCCCCGGTAACTGGAAGCCGTTGTCAGCCGTCAGTGGAAGAAATGTTACCTCCGCTCCGGCAATCCTTGCTGCTCGTTCATACTCGTAAAAGGAGGGTGAGAGTGCCAGGATATGGCGAAGCCCGAGAGCACGTGGAAGCAGGTAGATTCCCTCAATTGCGCCGTTGAGCGGCAACACCATGGCGTTCTTGAGCCCGAACCTTGCCTTGTAAAAATCCTTTATTCCCTTCCCATCAATTGATGGATAGGCCTGAAGCGCAAAATCGTTGAGCGTCAGAGTGCCAATGGGTGGAGAGATCGGACTGATATTGACGCTGAAATCAAGCGCATCAGTGCCGTAGTTAATGCTTGCGCCACCATGCTGGTGATAAAAAAGAGAGTTCATAATGGTCAATAAGAAAAATGGTTACGCTTCTATACGCGCTTCGCGCTACTCAGCGTCCGTGAACAAACCAACGAGGTTAAAAAATTTTTTGAGATCAAGATGCTCACGGAAGTGGTCGGCAAGCAGCTCATAGCTCTCCTGATGCCCCATCTCCGCCCTTAGCGGCCTCCAGGAGGGATCCAGAAGAGTGAGAAACCACTCCTTGACCGCAGGCTCATCGAAAATGCCGTGAAAGTAGGTGCCTATCACCTTTCCATCGCTGCTCACCACGCCATCAGCATCACACTCAGCGCGATTGTTTCGGGTGGAGACGCTGATAAAGGGACGGCAATCCGCGCCGACGCTGCTCCGACCGTTATGAATTTCGTAGCCGAATGCCTCAACAGTTGTTCCATTGATGGTACCCACGGTATTGGCAAGGCACTTCTCCTGCTCAAGCACAGTCTCAATCTCAAGCAGCCCAAGCGTGCTGGTGGTTCCAGCAAGCCCCTCGATGCCATGCGGATCAGCAATAGAGCGACCCAGCATCTGATAGCCTCCACAGATGCCCATGATGACTCCGCCCTGCTCCCTGAAGGCCTGTATTTCATCAACCCAGCCAAGCTTTTGCAACCACTCAAAATCACCTCGCACATTTTTTGAGCCAGGCAGAATGAGCACTTTATATCCCTTCAGCGAGCGCGGATAGTGGAGATAGTGCAGTGCAACCGCAGGGTCATGCTCAAGCGGCGAGAGATCGGTAAAATTTGAAATATGAGGGAAATAGATGGCTGCAACTCCGATCTTTCCCGCTTCTGGTTCACCGGAGGGGTCAACCTTCGCCGAAAGCGGCACAGCATCTTCCGCATCAATGGTGAAACCCCTGAAATAAGGGATAACCCCAAGCACAGGAACGCCAGTCATCCCTTCAAGCATTTTGATGCCGTCACGGAAGAGATCAATATCGCCGCGAAAACGGTTGATGATGACCCCTTTCACCAGCGCCCGATCTTCGGGCGGCAGCACGGCAAGCGTACCAACCACCTGCGCAAAAACACCGCCGCGATCAATATCAGCCACCAGAATCACCGCGGCATCAGCCGCTTTGGCGGTTCGCATGTTGACAAAATCACGATCGTAGAGGTTCATCTCCGCGCAGGATCCCGCCCCTTCGATAACCACCAGTTCGTGACGCTGCATGAGCCGATCGAGACTTTCGCGGGCAGCCTTAGCCCAGAGGGTGGTATCCCTGAAATAGCCTTTGGCCGTCTCGGTGCTGCACACCTTTCCTTGAAGCACCACCTGCGCCCCCGTGTCGGAGTTTGGCTTCAGGAGCACCGGATTCATGTCGGCGGTTGGCACAACCCGTGCCGCCTCGGCCTGGGCAATCTGCGCCCGTCCGATTTCAAGGCCATCAGGGGTGACACCGGAGTTGTTCGACATGTTCTGCGCCTTGTAGGGAGCAACATCAATCCCCGCATTGCTGAATATCCGGCAGAGCGCCGTGGCGACAATACTTTTGCCAACGTCGGAAGCTGTGCCGAAGAGCGCAAGCGAACGATACTTTTTAGCGGGCTCTACCATGTTTCGTGGTGGACAAGCGTTTCAAGCTCCATTCTCGGCAGCCAGCCTGCCTGCTCAAGCTCTGGCGTTGCATGGAAAAAACTCACATAGCCGACACACAAGTAAGCAATCGGCACAATGTGATCAGGAATTCCAAGCGCCCTACGGATATGGTCGTGATGGATAATGCTGACCCAACCCACGCCGAGGTTCTCAGCCCTCGCGGCAAGCCAGAGGTTCTGCACCGCACAGACCGAGCTGTAGAGATCCATCTCAGGGTTTGCTGTTCGGCCAATCACCACCTCGCCCGTGCGCGAGCGGTCGCAGGTGACGCAGATGCCGAGCGGTGACTCCATAATTCCCTCAAGTTTGAGGGTGCGGTAAGCATCCTGTTTTGCACCGCTGAACATCTCAGCCGCCTCGGCATGGGCAAGCTCAAAGCCATCTTTCACCTTCTGGCGCACCTCCGGTTCCTTGACCACAATAAAATCCCAGGGCTGCATAAACCCGACACTTGGCGCATGATGCGCCGCATCAAGAAGACGGCTGATCACCTCCTCCGGCACAGGATCCGGCAGAAACTGCCCGCGAACATCGCGGCGGCTGTAGATCACCTTGTAGAGAGCTTCGCGCTCGACTTCAGAAATAGTTGTGTTCATAACTTGGTAATTATTGGAGGATAACTGTAGCAAAAGTCGCTAAAATTGCTGATAATTAAATCAAAAAATAACGCATTATGAAATAATGTTTTCCATGGCACATTGAAACTCTAAAAGAGAGCCAAATCCCAACTAAATTGTTACCGTAATTTTTTAACAATCGCCTATCAGGAATTCAGGATGATGTGCGACAATATTCAAACGTTTTAAAAAAATACCATAAACGCTCAATGCTTTTGTCAGGGAAAAAATAAATCTCCCCTGACAAAAAAGCGAACGCTCAAAATGTAACCTTGACACCAGCGTAGGCAGAGCGTCCCGGAGTAGCGTATCTCCACGCCTCTTCATACCAGGTATCAAACAGATTGTCAACCCTGCCATAGAGTTCCAGAGAAGGAGTCAACTGATATGAGCACGACATATTGACAAGAAAATAATCAGGCAGATCGTTAGTGATAATGCCAGCAGTATTTTTTGCACCTGTATCCTTTCGGGTACCAACCCACTGCATGTTCGTACTAACTCTGCCATTTTTGGATATTTTATACATCCCCGTCAATCCAACCTTGTTTTTCGGACGTCTCAAAAGCCTATTTCCCGAAGCGTCTTCAGTAAAGGTGCAGGTATAATTACAGGCAAAAAAGAGCTGATCAACAGGCTTCCACTCCGCAAAACTCTCGATGCCAAGAGTTTTTGTGATACCAGCAACCTGGGCGTACTTTAATGTTCCAAAATCATAAGCAATACGGTTATCATAGTCCATCCTGAAGTATGTTGCTCCAAGCTTGACGCGTTCAGAGAGCTTCTGCTCAATACCAGCATCCCAGCCAGCACTTGTTTCAGCAAGAAGCTGTTGATTGCCATAAACCGGCGAGTAAAGCTCAAAGAGTGACGGTGCCCTGAAACCGGTACCGTAGCTGAACTTCAGAACACTCTTGCCGATATCGCATGATGGCGCAAACCTGTACGTTCTTTTGCTGCCAAATTTTTCATTATCCTCATAACGCAGCCCACCCACAAGATTGAAAACACCAACATGCCACTGATCTTGCAAAAAAACGCTGTTCGAGGCCATGTTACGATCAAATGTTGGACCATTCCGCATACTCTCATGCTGATTATTCAGCCCAACCGAAACCGTATTGTTTTCAGCAACTGCAAAATCACCCTGCCAGCCAATGTCGTACTGATGTCCATTATAGATGCCTGAGTTTGTGCCATAATAGGTTCTGTCCTGATTGTTGACGGTATAATAGAGTGTCGAAACCAGTGGCTTATAATTCATGCTCAACGCGACACGGCTGCTGAACTGATCGTAATCCTGAGTGTTTCCGGGAACATCAACACCAGGATTATCATAAGCCGCATTGGCTTTGGTATACCTGAGCACCGTGTCGAGAGTGATGTTCTTGTTCAGATTTAATCCGAATTTTCCCGACAGGGTTGTATTTTCATATCCATCTTTTTCAAAAGATTTTCCTGTCGGGTTTACCCATCTGTTTTTTTCATCAGTGGCTGAAAATCCATCGGTTTGCAGCCGTGAAACTCCCAAAGAGTAGTCCAGAGGGCCTTTTTGGCCGTTTGCGCCACCACAATATTTAAAGGTACCATAAGCCCCCCCCTCAAGAGCGAAAAACACCGCAGGTATTGTGCCCCCTTTTTTGGTAATGATATTAATCACACCCGCTGAGGCGTTCGAACCATATAAAAAGCTGACAGGGCCACGTACAATCTCGATTCGGTCGATATTGTCGACAGTAAGATTGGAAAAATTGGGAGCACGCTGTCCATCAGCGGGATCGTTTGACGGAATACCATCTACCAGGAGAAGAGTGTTTTTGGGATCAGCTCCTCTTAAAAAAACAGTCGCAAGAGTGCCCGGGCCACCATTCTGAACGACATCAATTCCTGCAGTTCCCTTGATAACCTCCTCAACGGTATTCTGGCCTGAATTTTTGATCTCCTCTGCGGTAATAACCGTTACCGAACTTCCGCCAGCATTGCGAATAGAATTGAGAGTTTTTGTGGCCGTTACCACCATCTCCTCTCCCAGAAAGCTCCTTGGCTGCACTTCAGCCAGAAGCCCTTTGCTGCACAGCAGGCCTGCTGTGACAACAAGAAATACTTTTTTGTTCATTGAAATTAACCTGTTTTCAGTTTGAGAAATAGATCAACTGACAGGGGTAAGCAAAAGGCATAGGTAACGATATGAGCATTGAATATATTGCAATGCAAAAAGAGGTACAGCTTTGCCCCGACTATATCCCGTAGTCCGATTTGGTCATGCAAAAAATAACTGGCAGGTCTCCTGACTATCACGGCTTGGTTCCGTTTCGGCCTTCCCGCAGTTTTCCGTGGAGGAAAAGATTGCAGTGACCTGAAACGACCGGCAAAATCAAGTGCATTATGGCAATACAAGATTTCAGCGGTTAACCGTTGTACAGTTGCGGGTACAGTGTACGATTCTCACGTACTTCCCTATTCTCCGGCTTTTAAGCCGGCACCAGTTACCATCGAAAGAACAATTTTATGGTGTGCTAAATAATAAATTCTTATCGAAGAACCAAACGCATTATCGTGAAGAGATCGCGCCAGAATCAGGGATGTTGCCTGCAACTATCTTGCAGTAGTGGTGCACCTGTTCAAGCAGGTCGATAAGTTCTGTATGCACGTCATGGGTCACTTCAGCATCGTGCATGACAAAGACTCTTTTGAGATGGGTAGTTTCGGCCTCTGCCACCAACTGTTTAAACCGCACATCTCCCTGAAGAACCACCCCTGCCCTGGATGGGTCCATCTCCTTCAATGCCCCGGCCAGTTGTTCAATTTCCTGACAAACCAGCGTATGTATCTCCATGAGTTCATACTTCCCCTCGTTACTCAGATCGCTTTTCAGCTCCCGCTTTTTCTCAACAAGTTTAGCCGCAAGAGTTTCAACCACATCGCCAATCGATTCAAGAGTGTTGACAATGTTCATCAACGCAAATACCTCTCTTGATTCCCGTTCATTCAACGCGCTTCGACTTATTTTAATGAGATAATCAGAGATTCGGGATTCAAGAAAATCGAGTTTCTCCTCTCTCATGTTCATACCGCCAATGACAGAGAGATGCGGGAAAACCTCATCCTTCCCGGGCCCACTGTTGATAAAGGGGTAGAGGGAGGCGCGCACCATTTTAGCGGCAATGCTTCCCATTCTTGCAACTTCAGCCTTTGCATAGCTGAGGGCAAGAAAAGGGGTGGTGAGCGCTGACTCCTTGAGGTACCATACCGCAGGAACCAATCGGATCTCCTCCGGATCATCAGGAAGAATCCAGTAGAGCAGCCGGTCGAAAAGCGAAAGAAAAGGAAGAAAAAAAAGTGCCATAAACAGATTGATCAGCAAATGGGCGTTGGCAATCTGGCGAGGCACTTCATTGGCAAGCTTACCCGCACCATATCCATCAGCAATCGGCGAAAAATATCGAATCAACTCCGCAAACTGTTGAAGCAACGGTAAAAAGAGGAGTATGCCCGTCGCATTAAAAAGCACCTGGGCCAAAGCAACCCTCTTTGCAGCACGCTTCATTCCGGAACTTGCCAGTACTGCCGTGATACAGGTACCAACGTTGGCACCAAGCATCAATGCAATTCCTGCATCAAGGGTTAACGAGCCCTGTAACGCGAGAGTAACAAGAATACCAATAAACGCTGCACTGCTGTGCATCAGAGCAGTCAGGAGCATCCCTGCCCCCACCCCAAGCAAAGGATAATCTAAATAACGCAGAAGAGAGAGAAATGGCGCATAACTTTGAAGGGGGGCGACAGCTTCAGACATCACCTTCAACCCGAAAAACAGAAGCCCAAACCCCGAAAGTGCCTCGCCGGTAAAACGAAGGGATTCCGATTTTCCCAAAACACTTAAAGCAAAACCTGCGGCAAAAATTATCAGAGCATAATCGTGTAATTTGAAAGCAACAAGCTGTGCCATAGCTGTTGTACCTATCTCTGCACCGAGCATCACAGCCAGTGCCTCACTGTACGTCATAAGACGAGTCTGCACCAATCCGACAAGGATGGCAATAATGGTGCTGCTGCTCTGCACAATCACGGTCGCAAATGCTCCGGCAAGCATTCCATAAAAACGGTTGCCGGATATCTTCGATATCAGCTTGCGAACCCGTACCCCGGAGGCTTTTTTCAGACCGCAGCTCATCATACTGATACCATAGAGAAAGAGGGCCAAGCCACCGATAAAAACGAAGAGTATCTCCCATGAGAGTGTTTCGCGCATTACAGCTCCTTTCTAAATTTCACTGATAATCACAATTCTTCCAAACAGCCATCACCAGCAAGCCCGGGTAAAAAAGTATCAATAATATCCCTCAACACCATCATTATTTTTTTTATTGACATCACCGTGCTGATAGATTTTTTCTTGTATTCTGTGAACATCTGCGTTACTTTCGATGAACAGTTTAGAAATCACTATGCCCAAAGCTACTGTTGCCGCCATCATCACTCCAGAAAATGGAGCGCAGGATATCGTTCTGCTGACAAAACGGAATGTCCGCCCTTTTCAGGGGCACTGGTGTTTGCCGGGTGGGCATATTGACGATTATGAAACGGCAGAAGATGCTGTGGTGCGGGAGGTGATGGAAGAGACCGGGCTTCTCTTTGCTGAACCATCCTTTCTCTCTTTCTTCAACGAACTGTTTCCAGAGTATAACTTTCATGCTGTCGCACTTGCTTTCTTCGGAATTGGGAGGGGAACCATCAAGTTGATGCCAGACGAAGTGATGGAGATTGCCTGGTTCACCCTCGATGAGGCTCTCTCCCTGCCACTTGCTTTCAACCACTTGCAGATACTTGACCATTATGCACAACATCTTATCCCGTAAATCATCTCTGCCTCTGCTGTTGTCTCTCCTGATACTTCTGACTTCGGGATGCAATCAGCAAAAAGTTCCGAGGAGCAGAAACGTCGCATCAAAACCCCGTATTGTGAGCCTTGCGCCAAGTCTGACTGAGATGATTTTTGCCATCGGGGCTGGCGATCAGCTTATCGGCAGAACCACCGCCTGCGACTGGCCAGCAGCAGCGGCAAAGGTACCCGTTACAGGAGCATTCGGACGGCCTTCACTTGAACTGCTTGCATCAATCCATCCTGACCTGGTCGTTGATGTTGACCTGGCGGATAAAGAGATGGGAAAAAAGATATCTGCGCTTGGCATTCAAAGAGAGAGCATCACCTGTAAATCACCAGACGAGATCCCTGATGCCTTGAGAAAACTTGGCAGGCTGACCGGCCACCTCAGAGAGGCCGACAGTCTGGCTGTCACGATCAGTAATGGTCTTGCACAATTCAGACAAAAAGCGTCAGCTCAGACGAGAAAAAAAACGGTCTATCTTGAAATATGGAATGATCCTTTCTGGACTGGTGGAAAAGGAAGCTACACCTCCGCACTGATAGGATACGCTGGTGGAAAAAATATTGGCGACGTGGTTAAAAAAGATTATTTCGAGATCTCCCAAGAGTGGATCATCGAACAAAGTCCCGAGGTGATCGCCTGCATGTATATGGCTAAAAAGGACTCCGCAATTGATAATGTGATTAACCGCCCCGGTTGGGGATCCATTGCCGCCGTGAAAAATCACCGGGTGTATGATCGGTTCCAAAACAGTCTCTTTCTGCGTCCCGGCCCGCGAGTGCTTCTTGGAATAGCTGAACTGCATAAAACAATCTACCCTGATGAGAGGCCAGCACCCTGATTTTTTGGCAATCGCTATCAGAATCGGTGGTAATTTTTTTATCTTTGTGGCTTTAGCGGAACAAAACAGTATGCAGGCATGAAGCGCTCCCCTCTGCTCATTTTACTCCTGACAGTGTTACTCGATCTGATCGGATTCGGTATTGTGCTTCCAATTCTGCCTGTTTATGCGAAGACGATTGGCGCAAACCCCTTCATGATCGGCCTCATCCCTGCGACCTATCCTATCATGCAGTTTATCTTCTCCCCTGTTTGGGGGAAGCTGAGCGACAAGATCGGCCGCCGCCCTGTCATGCTCATCAGTATTTTTATCACGGCAATCTCCTATCTGCTTTTCGCACATGCCGCGACAATTCCTTTGCTCATCTTTGCCCGCGCACTCTCCGGTATCGGCTCGGCAAACATTGCAGCAGCCCAGGCCTATATTACTGATGTCACCGACAGCAAAAGCCGTTCTGGAGCAATGGGAATGATCGGTGCTGCTTTTGGCATAGGTTTTATTGTTGGCCCGCCGATTGGAGGACTTCTTATTCAATACGGTGTTGAGATTGTTGGATATGCCTCAGCCGCGCTTATCACCCTTGATTTTATTCTTGCCATCTTTCTTCTTCCCGAATCGAACAAGAACGCAAAAAAACTGACACTGGGTTTTCTGAAAAAAGAGTCAGGCAGTAACGAGCCCAAACGGTCGCCACTCCTCTTCATTAATGAAAAGAGCGCCGAGTTTGTCGAAGGGTTGAAACTGGTGTTCAGTTCACGCCCGCTGGCACTGCTGATGGTAGCCAATTTTATCTACACCTTTGCTATTGCCAGCATTCAGCTTGTCTCCATGTTACTCTGGAATGAGTATTTCTTGGTTGGAAACAGTACTGGCAACATTCTTGCTTATGTTGGCATCTGGTCGGTCATTGTGCAGGGAGGGCTTATCAGGATACTCATTAAAAAATTTGGAGAGCACAAACTCTTTTTTTGGGGACACCTCTTCACCTTTCTTGGCATCTTTTTTGTCCCTTTCGTTCCAATACCTTTATTCTTTTCTCTCGGACTCTTTATCCTTTTCTTTTTTGCCATCGGCCAAAGCCTTGTCATGCCCATAAATCTCTCCATGATTTCTCTTTACAGCTACAAGGAAAAACAGGGACAGATCATGGGTTTTTCACAATCGATCAACTCTTTTGCCCGTATCATTGGGCCTATCATCGGGAGCATCCTCTACAGCATGAATTTTCACGCCCCCTATATTCTCGCCGGAGTGTTGACCATCGCAGGAGCTGTGATAGCAATTGACCTCTTCAAATTCAAAATCGACGCGCTTGACCCATCAAAAAACTGATTCAGCCACCCTATCAATCAAGGGGAAAAAAGGATGAAGATCGGGGTTATCGGAGTAGGAAAACTGGGAGAGTTTCACACGAAACTGCTCTCGGAGATAGCAAAAGAGTGGCCTGATGTCCATTGCGCTGGCCTCTATGATCTCGATACGGCAAGGGCCAAAGAGATGGCAACAAGATATAATGTCCCCCTCCTCAACTCACTTGAGCAGCTTTCAGAAGAGTGTGATGCCGCCATTATTGCTACAACAACAAGCTCACATTTCGCCATTGCAAAGCGACTGCTTGGGGAAGGGCTCCACCTTTTCATTGAAAAACCCATAACCACAACGGTTGAAGAGGCAGACGAGTTGATCCGGCTCGAAGCTGAACAGAAGGTCCGCATTCAGGTCGGCCATATCGAACGCTTCAACCCTGCACTGCGCGCCGTTGAGGCTAAAATCGGTCGTCCTGTGTATATACAGGCTGAGCGACTGACCGGCTTTTCAAAGCGAGTGACTGATGTCTCTGTTGTGCTCGACCTGATGATCCACGACATCGATCTGGTGCTCTCCCTGATCCAGTCCGATATCAAACATATTGCCGCTTCGGGAGTCAAGGTCTTCTCCAATGAGCTTGACATGGCAACGGCCCGAATCGATTTTGTCAACGGTGCCACAGCAAACGTAACGGCAAGCCGGCTCAGCCGAAGCCGGATGCGAAAGCTTCGCTTCTTTTGCAACAATCCAAAAAGCTACGCATCACTCGATTTAACCACGGGGAAATCGGAGGTATTCAGGCTTGTCAGGCAGGAGGAGCTCTCATCAAAAAATCCCCTGAAATCTTTTGCCGCACGAAAAATTCTGGAACAGTTCGGCGAAATTCATGAGACGATGGAGGGGATGGCGCTCGACTACATCCATCCGGAAGTGCCGAAGGTTAATGCGCTACGCGACGAACTTGAACATTTTATTACTTCAATCAGGGATAACACCTCAACGGCTGTCACCTCATCCGACGGGCGCAGGGCACTGATGGTTGCAGGCAAAATTGCGGAGGAGATTGCCGCCAACACCGCTTCACAAGAGTGACTGACCATTGCATAGCTAACTTGTCATGACACGACACCCACTACCCGCCATACCCGAGCTGCTTTACCGGATAGGCGATCTTGCCGACAAGAGCGGTATCGCCTGCTACCTGGTCGGTGGTTACGTGCGCGACATGCTCATGGAGC
>CAIOLC010000150.1 GCA_903859055.1 uncultured Chlorobiaceae bacterium
CAATTGGCTTTAGAGCATGGCACACCGTTGTTTGTGGTCGATCACGAAGTGTTGCGCGCTAATTACCGCGAGTTTAAGAATCATCTTCCAAGAGTTCAGGCCTATTTTGCGGTTAAAGCCAACTCAGCCAAAGAAATCGTTAAAACCTTCTATGACGCTGGCGCAAGCTTTGATGTGGCATCAATGCCTGAGTTTCTTACGGTTTATGAAAATATTAAAAGCCTGACACCTGTTGAGCAGCAGGATTTTATATGGGACAAAATCATCTATGCAAATCCGATAAAGCCAATACCGACGTTAAAGGAGCTCGACCAGTATAAACCGTTGGTTACTTTTGATAATGAAGATGAAATAGCGAAAATCGCCACTTATGCACCCAACACGGGTCTTGTTTTACGAATAAAAGTTCCTAATACGGGAGCGATGGTAGAGCTCTCTTCCAAATTCGGCGCTGATCCAGGAGAAGCTGTTGATCTTATCGACAAAGCTTTCAAAAGAGGACTGGTGGTCGAAGGGTTAAGCTTCCATGTAGGCAGTCAGTGCACAAATTTCCAAAATTATGTTCAGGCACTGAATCTGGCATCAAATATCTTCAAGGAGTCGTGGGAACGAGGGCATAAGGAGGTTAAAATTCTCGATATTGGCGGCGGTTTTCCAGCTCCGTACGACAAAAATGTAAAACCCTTTGCCGAGCTTGCCGTCATGCTCAATTCCGAATTTGATCGGCTCTTTCCACCCGACATTGAAATTATAGCCGAGCCAGGAAGATTTTTAGTGGCAACTGCCGCCTGGGTCGTAATGGAGATTATTGGTACCGCGTATCGTGACGGCAAAAAATGTTATTACGTCAATGACGGGGTGTATCATACCTTTTCAGGGATTATCTTTGATCATTGCGAGTATCCTCTAAAATCCTTCAAAGAGGGCAATGAGAAAATGTGTGCGGTTTATGGCCCCACCTGCGATGCTCTCGACACCATCACGATGGCCAATCTCTTGCCCGTAGACCTTGCGATAGGAGATTTACTCTACAGTGAAAATATTGGTGCCTACAGTCATGCGTCATCAACGTACTTTAACGGGTTTCCGCCCGCAAAGGTATTGCATATAAATAGATAGTTTTTGTTGTGTAACTGGTGAATTCAATCGCAATGGGGTCAAACCCTTCAACCCTGTCGGTCTTGACCTCTTGCGTTAATTCTTGGCTGAATCTTCGTAAGGGGAGAGGAAATTTAAAAGGGAGTAGCATGCAAAAAATACATGCAAACAAGGGGAGGTGGCAATTACCTTTTATGATTGCCGTTTATTTATGTTCTTCGTGGAGTTGTGCGTTCGGAGATCAACAGAAAAGTGCATTGCGTCGTCACATCGAAACCATAGTGGTAATCTATGCAGAGAACCGAAGTTTTGATAATCTGTATGGACTGTTTCCAGGTGCGAATGGCATCGAAAAACAGGCGAATGGTAAACCCTCCAATTTTGCCGATTTCAAACAGGTGGACCGGGATGGCGTTACTCCTCTTATAAAACTTCCGGCAGTCTGGAATACAGCAGGTACCCCCGATACAGATAACTTGAGCTTTATTAAGGCATTGCCAAATTCACCATTCCGAATTGATGCACCACCAGGCACTCTCCTGCCCGATAAAGCCACACCAGATTTAGTGCATCGGTTTTATAACAACCAGATGCAGATCAATAATGGAAAAAACAACATGTTTGCGGCTTGGTCTGATGCCGGTGGACTGACAATGGGCTACTACGATGGTTCAGTGATGCAAATGTGGAAGCTTGCTCAAAAGTACACCCTTGCCGATAATTTTTTTATGGGTGCGTTTGGCGGATCCTTTTTAAACCATTTTTGGTTGATCAGTGCCCGTACTCCAACCTACCATGATGCCCCGGACAATCTCACCAGCAGCGTTGAAAAGCAGGGTACCACGTTGACTCTTGCTGAAAACTCTCCTGCAAGTGCCATAACAGGTAAGGCTATTTATGTTGCAGATCGTGCGCTGACTCCTGATGGCTATGCGGTTAATACCATTCAGCCGCCATATCAACCCAGTGGCATCCAGCCTGCTTCTGGAGGAGACGCTCAACTTGCTGACGTGACAAAAAATCCACTGCCACCACAAGATTATAAGACCATTGGTGATGAATTAAGTGCTAAAGGAGTGGACTGGGTATGGTATGCAGGAGCATGGAATGAAGCATTACAGAATCGCGGAGTGATGAATAACAGTAAAACCTCTAATTTCCAGACACACCATCAACCGTTCAATTACTTTAAAAGATTTTGTCCGACAACAGTCGCTGGTGCTCAAGAACGGAGAATTCATTTAAAAGATTATCGGGATTTTCAAAAAGACATCGCAGCAGGTACCTTGCCGTCCGTGGTGTTTTATAAGCCTCAAGGTAATTTAAACCAGCATCCCGGTTATACTGATGTTATGAGGGGTGACTCTCATATTGCTGAAGTTGTAGGGAAGCTGCAGAAAAGTCCGCAATGGAAAAAGATGGCAATTATTGTTACCTATGATGAGAACGGGGGATATTGGGATCATGTTTCACCACCAGCAGGAGATCGATGGGGGCCTGGTTCACGAGTTCCGGCTATTATCATATCACCGTTTGCTAAAACTCATTTTGTCGATCATACCTATTACGATATTACCTCTATCCTTAAATTTATTACGAAGCGATTTGAGCTTGAGCCTTTGCCCGGGATTCGTCCTAAAGCAGGGGATTTGACCAATGCCTTTCGTCTTTCTGCAGGAAAGTAACCAGAACTCATTCCGCTTTGCCAAAAGATGGTCGCTTGAGAATGACTGTCTTTTGGAAGTGCTGAGGCTGGTGACATGCTCGTCAGGAGGCTGGTTGAGAACGATGCCGTTTTTGACAAATTTCAGGTTGGAGTCTTAACGTTGAACAATACCATAATCTGAATCAGTTACTTCAAACAATTATCGGGAAAAAACAATAGTGCATATCTTTTTGACACCATGTACTCTTACACGAATTCGATAAGAGCCTGGCCGCTTTTTACGGCCTCTCCCGGTGATGCCATGATCTTTTTAACGGTGCCTGCGGTATGGGCAGTAATATTGGTCTCCATCTTCATGGCCTCCAGCACAACCAGCAGGTCGTCTGTCTGGAGCTTTTGACCTACCTGAACATTAACTCGCTGCACAATCCCGGCGATGGGACTCCGGCAGACCTTTTCGTCTGGCAACCCGTCCGCAACGGGCTGCATCGCCAGTGGTTGAGGCGATGGCATGACGACCTGCTTCGACTGAATGGTTGAGGTCTGTTCCTGGAAAGAGTCCGGGGTACGGATCTCTTCTCCTTCCAGAACATCGACATCGACGATATATTTTTTTCCGTCTATGGTTAAAATCAACTGCACGGTATTGTTCCTTATTTTGTGGTGCTGAAGGTATGGGATGACTGGATGGAGAGGCGTCCCTGTTGAGACCAGGAGCTTGGCCCCTGGTTGCTGATGAAGCGGGCCCGGCGGATCCGGACGTTTTTTCCGAGATATGCGGCGATGGCTGACGACATGATGACCAGCAGCTCCTCGGTTATTTGTGGCTCACTCTGTATAGACTCAGAGATAATTGTTTCCATTGGATATAGAGTTAAAGTGGAATCAGGCCATGTTTCTTTTGGGGCCTGAATTCCCGTTTGGAATGGAGAAAATCGAGTGACATGGCCAGATAGCGGCGAGTTTCAGCCGGTTCGATGATGTCATCAACCTGAAAATGTGCGGCTGCGGCGTAGGGGGTGGCAAAGGTTTCGCGGTACTCTTTGATCAGCTCTTGGCGCCGTTCTGCGGGATCGTCTGCGTTTTTGAGCTCGTTCCTGAAAATAATGTCTACGGCTCCATCTGCTCCCATGACGGCGATTTCAGCGGAAGGCCAGGAGACGACTCTGTCGGCATCAAGATCCTTGCTGCACATGGCCAGATAGGCACCGCCATAAGCTTTGCGGAGAACCACCGTTATTTTTGGTACCGTAGCAGCGGAGTAAGCGAAGAGCATTTTTGCGCCATGCCGGATGATTCCGCCATACTCCTGCTCGACGCCGGGCAGAAAGCCTGGAACATCGACAAAGGTGATGAGCGGTATGTTGAAGGCATTGCAGAACCGGATGAAGCGGGCGGCCTTGTCCGATGCGTTGATATCGAGCACGCCAGCCAGAACATTGGGCTGGTTGGCGACGACCCCTATTGCGCGGCCCTGAATACGGGCAAAACCTATGACAATATTGGGAGCAAAGGAGGATTGTACCTCCATGAAATCGGCGTTATCAACGATATTGCCGATCACCTCTCGAATGTCGTATCGTTGTTTCGGGTCCAGCGGGACGATGGAGTTGAGATGTTTGTTCGGAATGATAACTTCGTCCGCCTCGTGCCGGGGTGAGTCCTCCAGATTGTTGGAGGGGAGAAATGACAACAGGCGTTTGCAGATGGCGATAGCGTCCATATCATCCTCGGCGATGAAGTGAACGACCCCTGAGTTATTCATCTGGGCGATCGCTCCTCCCAGCTCTTCGGCGGTAACCACTTCGCCGGTGACGGCCTTGATGACCGAGGGGCCGGTAATAAACATTCGTGCAGCCCTGGTCTGGATGATGAAGTCGGTCAAAGCCGGACTGTAGGCCGCACCACCGGCACAAGGGCCGCAAATAAGTGAGAGCTGCGGTACAACGCCGGAGAGCATGACGTTGTTGTAAAAGACCTTGCCGTAGCCGGAGAGGCTGTCGATACCCTCCTGGATACGTGCGCCGCCGGAGTCGTTGATCATGATAAAGGGCGAGCCGGTCTTCAGTGACGATTGCATCATCTGCACGATTTTGTTGCAGTGAGCTTCACCGGCTGATCCACCGACTACGGTGAAATCCTGACTGGCGACATGCACCATCCTGCCGTTGATGCTTCCAGCTCCGGTGACAACGCCATCGGCTGGCATCTCCTTGTCCGTCATGCCGAAGTTGGTGCAGCGGTGCTTGGCGAAAAGTCCCGTTTCCTGAAAACTGTCCTGATCAAGAAGTGCGCTGACGCGTTCACGGGCACTGAGACTGCCTGCGTCGTGCTGGCGGTCGATTTTCTCCTGCCCGCCACCTAACTGTAACGTCTCTTTTCGTTGGTTAAGATCCTGTAGTATCTCATCAATATTCATGGTATCCTGACTATGCGCTGATTATCATATCTATAATTACTGGTATGGTGTTACCGTCACCTTATGCTGTCGTCCACTCAGGGTCACGGAGTAGGTGATGGGGCCAGTGATCGTCCCCTGATGACCTTCCGCCGGTTGTGTTTCCGACTCTCCGGTCGCCGGATCCCGTCCAAGGTTCCGCGGCCCTTCGTGACGTTCGGCAAAAAACTTGGGTGCTACCTGCGGGAACATGGCATACGTCAGAACATCTTCATCTGTGCCGTTGCATCCGGACAGGGCAAGGGCCTCCCGGCGGAGCTTGTCCCACTCCGGTTTCAGGAGATCTGCTGGTCTGCTTGTGATTGGCTCTTTTTTAGCATGTCCATGGGCCATTTTTACCACGTCGGGATTTTTCTCGCCCGGCCCGGCACCGTAGTACCCAAGCATAAGGTCTGCAAATTCACCGGTCAGAACCTTGTATCTTCCCATGAGCACATTCAGAACCGCCTGGGTGCCTACGATCTGGCTGCTTGGGGTAACGAGGGGGACATAGCCGGTATCCTTGCGAACACGGGGGATCTCTTCCAGTACCTCTTTCATCCGATCGCCAGCGCCCTGTTGCTTGAGCTGGCTCTCCATGTTCGAGAGCATGCCGCCGGGGATCTGGCTTTTGAAGATCTCAGTTTCTACGCCGGTTACCCTGGAGAGGAACTCGCTGTACCGGCCAAGCATTGTCATGAAATGACTCTTTACCTTATACACCTTTTCAAGATCAACACGGGTGGTGTACCCTGTGCCTTCCAGCATTTCGATGAAGCTCTCAGTGGGGTTGTGTCCCGGTCCCAGACTCATGGAGCTGATTGCCGTATCGACGCAATCCACACCGGCTTCGACAGCTTTCATCAGGCTTACCAGTGTCACGCCGGTGGTGGCATGGGCATGAATATGAACCCGAAGGTCATTGCCGCAGGCCTCTTTTATTCCTTTCACAATATCGTAAGCAGCCTGGGGCTTGATGAGGGCCGCCATGTCCTTGATGCAGAGTGAGTCTACACCCATATCCTGCAATCTTTTGGCCTGGTCAACAAAGAGAGCCGTAGTGTGGATGGGGCTGACCGTGTAACAGATTGTGCCCTGAGCGTGCCCGCCCGCCTTTTTGACTGCACGAACCGAGGTCTCTATATTTCGCAGGTCATTGAGTGCGTCAAAAATGCGGAAGATGTCCATACCGTTCTCTGCCGACTTGTTGCAGAAGCGCTCCACCACCTCATCCTGATAGTGACGATACCCCAGAAGATTCTGGCCACGCAGCAGCATCTGCAGCGGGGTTTTGGGCATAAGACTCTTGAAGGTACGCAACCGCTCCCATGGATCCTCGTTCAGAAAGCGGATGCATGCGTCGTAGGTGGCACCACCCCAGCACTCAATTGACCAGTAGCCAGCCTCGTCGAGCTCTGCACAAGCCCCGGTCATATCTTCAATGCCAAGCCTGGTGGCAATCAGGCTCTGGTGAGCGTCCCGCAGGGCAAGCTCGGTAATATCAATAATTCTCTTTTTAGTCACTCTGTTTTATGATGTTAGATGTACGCGTAATCTCTGGTTTCTGAAACTATGGTAAAAAAATCCCCTCTACTGTAAAAGCTACCTTTCCGAATGATCGATAGTATCAGGTCTCAGATGTTTACAAATTCTTCTGCTTCAAGCCGCTCTTCCAGATCCCTGCTACTCAGACTTCTCTTTGATTCCCAAATGAAATACGCAGTAAGTCTGATAGCATCCTCGGTCTGTTCCTGCCCGGATACTCCTCTTTCGTCAGTTTCGTTTGACATGATATCTCCCGATTAATTGGTTTGTCTGCAAGAAAAATCGCATGAACACGCAACGCCATAATGTATAACAACACACTGTACCAATTTCTCAAACTCCTGACAAGAGAGACTCTGTTAAATATATGTTAATTCTGATAGCGTTTAGCTGAGCTAACTACTTGTAATAATTACATCTTTTGATGTGTGAGCAAAAGTGCGTTACGGGTCAAGCAGGTCACGCTGTAACAATCATTTAGCTGATCAATGAATGCAAAGACTTTTGGTGCTGAATAATTCAGGTTAAGTTATCGAAAAAAATGGTTTTGAAAATTAACACCAGCAATAAGCACCGGGGGTTATTTATATTCTTCCTAAATTTCGTAACGAAGTAATCTGGAGGCACGACATTGTCATTTGTTCCATCAAAAGTATTTCGTGCGCTATTCTTTTGCCTTGATGTGAAACGATAACTCTCCATGTAATGAAATAACTTTATTTTTATGCCAAATCGACCGATTCATGTGCACATACAAGAGCTTTCACAGGTTCTTGTTGACCTTTCTTCCAGTGTAGTTGAGAATTTGTCAGACGCATTATATGCGGTTAAATACCAGGACAAGGATAGCGTTCCGCGTATTAAAGCTGCGGAAAATGAGCTGGAAATTGAGGAGATTGATATTGAAGAGCGATGTATTCAGTTTATCGCACTTCAGCATCCGGTTGCAAAGGACCTGCGCACTATTCTTGCTGTCATGATGATGAGTGATGAACTTGAGCATATTGGTGAAATATCGCTTAACATCATTGATTCTATGTTTGCAATAACCCCTGCCATGCTGGAGTTGCTGGAGTTTGAGTTGATGTTTACGCTGGCCAGTGATATGGTTAAGAAGTCGATTGATGCTTTTGTTTTGCATGATCGTCATCTTGCTGATCGGGTTTGTGCTCAAGATAATGAGGTTGATGCTATGCATCATACAGCCATTAACAAAGTGACTGCTCTAATGAAAACTGCAGATGCTGATGTGAACCAGCTTATCAATGCGTTAAGCGTTTCGAGGAATATTGAGCGTGTAGCTGACCATGCATCAAAGATTGCGCAAGAGGTTATTTATCTTGTGACTGGTGAACTTGTCAAACAGAAGGGTTTCCATCATGATTTCTTGTAAACGGAGCCACAGTGAACAATCATCAGTAGGTTAACTTGCATTTATTTTGCTTATTATTGGCAACAAAATTCAATAAGTGCCTTGTTTTTCTGTACGTTAGAAACTCTTCAGTATCGGTATGCAGTAAGAGAAAATGAGCGTATTTTATGGCGTTTGACAACAGTTTCTTAAGAGGTATATAGGGGATAATTTATCTGAGGAGGTAAAAATGACTAAACCAGTTCAGGCAGTAACCTTTGCCGATGTCATGGATATTGTTGAGGGAACGGCTGATATTGATTGTTCCAATAAGGGCTTGACATCGCTTGAGGGTTGTCCGAAGAGAGTTAATGGATATTTCAATTGTTCAGGGAACAAACTCACAACTCTTGAAGGGGCTCCTGAAAAGATTAAAGGGGATTTCGATTGTTCGTGCAATCTGCTGACAACCCTTAAAGGAGGACCGGAGGAAGTGAACGGTGATTATGACTGTTCAGGCAATGAACTGAAAACACTGGAGTACTGTCCGGTTTTGGTGATGGGTGATTTTTCTTGTGCTGAAAACCAGTTGACAACGCTTCAAGGAGAGATCTCTTCAAGAAAAGGGATCAAGCAAGCAAGTTGTCTGGAAACAGTTGAGGGGGATTTCAATTGTTCCGGAAACCAGTTGCAAACTCTTGAGGGTTCTCCAGATATTGTGGGTGGAGATTATGATTGTTCAAACAATCAATTGACCTCTCTTGAAAAGTGTGCGGTTGTTATTTTCGGAGATTTTTTCTGTTCGGGAAACCAACTTATATCACTCGATGGTGCTCCTCGCCATGTTGAGGGTAACTTTGATTGTTCAAAGAATAAACTTGCCAGCCTTAAGGGATCCCTGGAAGTGGTTAACGGGGATTTGAATTGTTCGGGTAACGAGTTGACCTCGCTCAAAGGTGCTCCTGAAAAAGTCAAAGCCTTTGATTGTTCAAATAATCAGCTTACATCCCTCAAAGGGGGGCCTGAAAAAGTCAAGGGGGATTTTGACTGCTCAAGGAATCAGATAACGTCTCTGAAGGGCGCTCCTAAAAAAGTAAAAGGAGATTTTAATTGCTCCGGTAATCAACTGACAACCCTGGAGAGTCGGCTGAAGAAAGTTGGTGGAGATTTTATCTGTGCAGATAATGCCATGTCTTTTACGGAAGAACAAGTTCGATCGGTGTACCAGATAAAAGGAATCTTTTTGGCAGAATAATACTTCAAAAATCACGCTTCTCCGGGGCTACTGAATTATTCAGGTTAACACGTGATGGTGCAAGGGGGGGGAGGAATGTCAGCAGAGTTTTTGTTTTTTTCTTGCATTTAACCTTGCATCTCTGCTAAATTAGCGTCACTTTGTATTTTTTAAACATAAAGTATGGTGTTCGAACCCTATGGCTACATTGTTAGGAAAATTTTTCGGTGATACTCCGAAAACCTCAGAGACCCCGCAAGCGTTTACCATCAAAATTGATCCTGTAAAGTTCGCCCTCTCTGTTAAACCCCGGGGGACGGTTTATGAGCAGCTTGAAGCTCTCAAGCAAAAGCTCACGAAACTGTCATCAAATGTTGAAAATAACCTCATGCTGAGCATCAGGGCCTCAACAAAAGGGAACGTTGAGCTTGCCTCATCGGCCTTCAAATTTGATGAAGCCTATATCCGAAAAGGAAAATTTGAGGTTGAGTATCTTACTCTGGCCTACTCCTCTTTTCAAAATCTTGCCCAGGAAGATCTCAAGGCAATCAAGTATGCCAGGATGATTCTTAAGGATCTTGAAAGATTGGCCCAGTTGGCACTCAATATTGCCGACAAGGCAGAGTATGTGAAGTTTGCAAATACTCAGGAACTCCACAAAGATGAGTATGGTCTGAAGCCTATGGGTGATATTACGGCTGAGATGATTAAAAAGTCAGTGGAGTCTTATGTGAGCGGCAACTCTAAACATGCCAGTGAGACTCTGGTGATGATGAACGAGATTCAGGCTCTTTATGATGCTGCGGTTGCCAAGATTAAAAGCTCTGTAACCGATCAGAACATTGTCAATCTTACCGGAATTCTTTCGATTGTTGAGCATGTCAAGGCAGCAGCAGATATCTCTTGCTCTATAGCCAGTAACTTCTGCTGAGGCGAACAAAGATTACTCGAATAATGGTTGGATGGATTATGAAGAAGAAATTTCTTCTGCTTTCGCTCTTGATATTGCTTGTTTCAGGGTTGTTCATGCTGTCACAACGTCATGAAAAGCCTCATACTCCCAAAGTTCCTGAAGCAAAGTCTGTTGATCGCATACCAGTCTCTGTTGCTCAAGCCTTCAGAGTGGCGGTTCGCGACAGCTTCAGTACGGTTGGCACGATAGAGGCATTCAGGGAGGCTGACATATTTTCTGAATCTGCTGGTCTTGTTCGAAAGGTTTCTGCTGAGCCGGGAGATCACAAGAGAGCAGGGGATGCGTTGTTTCTCCTCGATGATGAACTTTCGACCATCCGACAGCGAAAGGCAGAAGCATTCTTTCGCCAGAAAAAAAAGGATTTCGAGCGTTACAGCAACCTTTACAGAGAGGGCGCTATCCCTCTTTCAGCCTATGAAATCATGCAGTTGCAAACTGAAGATGCAGAAGCCGAGCTGGTTGCTGCGACCCGCAAAAACAGTGATGCAAAGATAAAGTCTCCTTTTGCAGGAGTTGTAACAGCACGTTTTGTGGAGCAGGGAGAGCTGGTGCGTGAGGGGATGAAGGTGGCCCATCTTGTTGATTTGGCAAAAGTCAAAATCATTCTTTTTGTGCCTGAGAGAGAGATTCTGAAGTTTGTGGAGGGAGCGCTGCTCAAGGTCTCCAGCGACCTTTTGCCCGGGGAGATATTTACAGCCAAAGTCAGCTCGGTAAGCGACAAATCAGGTCGTGATCATACTTTCAGGGTTGAGCTGCTGTTGCAGAACAGCGGTAAAGCAAAGTTCAGGTCGGGGATGTTTGTTCGGGTACTTTCGTCTGGAAAAGATGATCGGCCAGCTCTTGTGGTACCACGTGTTGCTCTTGTTTCAGGTATCAGAAAACCAGAACTCTTCATAGTTCGCAACGGAAAGGCTTTTCTGAAACCCTTTGTCGTCGGAAGGGAACTGCACAAAAACCTTGAGGTACTTGAAGGTCTTGCTCCAGGCGACAGTGTGGTTGTCAGTGGTCAGAACGAGCTTTATACTGGAGCAAATGTTCTTGTGATAGATCAGAAAAAAAGCACTGAGGCTCCATGACGCTGACTGAGCTTTCCATAAAACGGCCAACACTCATTGTTGTGCTGTTTACGATCCTTGGTATTCTTGGACTCTTCAGTTATCAGCAGTTACAGTATGAGCTGCTGCCAAAAATGACACCGCCTGTTGTTACCGTTTCCATCGTCTATCCCGGTGCTTCACCCGGTGAGGTTGAGACATCCCTGACCAAACCGGTTGAAGAGGCTGTTTCGGCTATTGAGAAAATTGTATCAATCACCTCAACCTCAACCGAAGGGTTGGCGGTCGTCACCATCGAGTTTTCCAATTCTGCAAATATCGAAAAGGCGTTGCAGGATGCCCAGCGCAAAATCAATGAGGTCCGTGATCGTTTTCCAACTGAGGCAAAGGCTCCGGTTATCACCCGTTTTGCGCTTGATGAGGTGCCTGTGCTGCGAATTGGAGCCACCTCATCACTTCCTGATGCAGCTTGTTACCAGATGCTCAAGGATAAAGTCAAACCTCAGCTTGCCAGTGTTGATGGTGTGGGCCAGGTTTATCTTCTCGGGGGGCGTGAACGTGAAATCAGGGTTAATATTGATCTGGCTAAACTTCAAAGTTATGGTTTTACCGTGCCTGATCTTCTTAAAGAGGTTGGAAAGGCTAATCTTGATTTTCCAACAGGAAAAATTGATGATAGTGACCGCCAGTTTGTGGTCAGGCTTGCCGGGAAGTTCAGCTCTCTGGATGAGTTGAAAAACCTTGTTTTGCGTTCAACAGTGTCGGGAACGGTAGCACTTCGTGATGTTGCTGAAGTAGAGGATGGTTTCAGGGAGATAACCACGCTTACCAGACTGAACGGGCAGAGTGCAGTTGGCATTATGGTGATGAAACAGAGTGATGCCAATACCGTTGATGTGAGCCGCTTGACCCGCCTGGCCCTTGCAAAGCTTGAAAAACTTTACAGCAGCAATAATCTTCGTTTTGATATTGCCCAGGACGCATCGACCTTTACCCTTGATGCGGTTACAGCCGTGCAGCATGACCTTCTTATTGCTGTTGCGCTTGTCGCGCTTGTCATGCTGCTCTTTTTGCACAGTCTTCGCAACTCTCTTATTGTGCTGGTCTCTATTCCCACGTCGCTCGTCACAACCTTTATTGGCATGTATCTGTTCGGCTTTTCCCTGAACCTGATGACATTGCTCTCTTTGTCGCTGGTGGTGGGTATTCTGGTTGATGACTCTATTGTGGTTCTTGAAAATATCTATCGTCATCTCGAACGTGGAGAGGAGCCACGCCAGGCAGCTCTTGCAGGCAGAAATGAGATAGGTTTTACAGCACTTTCCATTACCCTGGTTGATGTGGTTGTTTTTCTTCCGCTTTCACTGGTCAGTGGTATTGTTGGCAATATACTGCGAGAGTTTTCGGTTGTGATGGTTATTTCGACGCTTGTCAGTCTCTTTGTCTCTTTTACGTTGACACCGCTTCTCGCCTCACGTTTTTCAAAAGTGGAGCATTTTTCCGGTAAAAATATTGTGGAGAAATTTGCGCTCTCTTTTGAACGTAACTTTCTTCGATTGCGTCAGTGGTATATCGATCTTCTTCAGTGGAGTCTCGGTAACCCTAAAAAAGTTTTTTTCAGCGCTATGCTGCTGCTGGTACTCTCTTTTCTTTTGCCAATTTTGGGTTTTATCGGAGGGGAGTTTATCTCAGTCTCTGACCGTGGAGAGTTTGCTGTAAAACTTGAGCTTGAGCCAGGCACTCCGCTTGCAGAGACCAATCGACTGACAAGAGCTGTTGAACGCCGTCTTCGTGTAATGCCGGAGGTAAGAAAAGTAATGGTTAATGTTGGCTCTTCGAGTGAGGGCTTTTTCAACCAGAGTGCAGACAATATTTCTGAGCTGAGTGTCACGCTCTCCCCAAAAGAGGAGCGGGTCCGCTCAACTGATGCTGTTATGGGTTCTGTTCGGGCAACTCTTGGTGATATTGCAGGGCTCAAGGCCAGTATCAACCCTATCGGTATTTTTGGAACTGCCAATGAGACTCCAGTGATGGTTATTCTCAGCGGGCCGATGAGAAGCCAGGTAACCCGTGTTGCCGAACTCTTGAGAGACAGTCTCAAAACCGTTTCGGGAACTGCTGATATCAAGCTCACTTCACAGGTAGGGAATCCTGAAATGCGAATTGTGGTCGATCGTGAAAAAATGGCCACATTCGGGATCTCAATAGCCGATGTTGGTGCAGCCCTGCGTACCGCCTATGCTGGCGATGAAGCAGGGAAATACCGTGATGGTGCAGATGAGTACGATATCAGGGTGATGCTCGACAAATACTATCGTCAGGATACTTCAACACTCTCAGAGATAACCTTTCGTACTCCGCAGGGAGATCTTGTACGGCTTGGGCAGTTTGTCGCTTTTGAACAGGATCGGGGCTATTCTCAGTTGCAGCGCAAAAACCGCAATAACGCCGTCTGGGTAAAGGCACAGGTTGTCGGCCGTCCTGTTGGTTCTATTGGCAAAGAGATTGATCGCATTTTGCTCAATATGAAGAGGAGTGGTCTGATGCCCTCTACGGTTTCTTCTGCCTACGAATCGGATCTCAAGCGGCAGGGAGAGTCTAATTCAACTCTTTTGCTCTCTTTTCTTGTTGCCATTATCTTTGTTTACCTTATTATGGTCGCCCTCTACGACTCTTATGTCTGGCCAATGGTGGTGATGTTTTCTATTCCTCTTGCCCTTATCGGAGCACTGGGAGCCCTTGCGATAACAGGCAAGTCGCTCAGTATTTTTACAATTCTCGGTATTATCATGCTTATTGGTCTTGTTGGAAAAAATGCGATTTTGCTGGTGGATTTTATCAACAAGTTCCGCGAAGAGGGAATGGAGCTTTCAGAAGCAATTATTGAATCAGCCCAGGAGCGCCTTCGCCCTATTCTGATGACCACACTGACTCTGATTTTTGGCCTGCTGCCGATAGCACTGTCACAAAGCTCTGGTTCTGAATGGAAGTCCGGCCTCTCCGTTGCGCTTGTCGGTGGACTTTTCAGCTCAATGTTTTTGACGCTTCTGGTTATTCCAGTCGTTTACGTCTGGTTTGATAATTTTCTTGTGAAGGTTGACCTCCTTAAAAAAAGATTTAGGGCGTAGTTTTTTATAAATTTCACTCTTCAGAATCAGATCATGCGCCTTATCTCACGAGAGACCCCAGTACTTTTGCTCTGCCGGGCGGCCCTCTCTTTTTCATGGATTTATCAGGGTGCAGTGCCGAAAATAGCTTGCCAAAGCAGAGGCGAAATTGAGCTGATTGGACATGTCATACCAATGTATCAATGGGCATGTCAAGCGGTTTTCTGGATGGGTGTCGGTGAAATCCTTTTTGGTATTGTTCTGCTTTTTACGCGATGGTCATGGGTATTCTGGCTGAATGTGGCAGCTTTAATGGCCCTTCTTTGTTTTGTGGCTCTGTTTGAACCGACAATGTTCACCTTGCCATTTAACCCGCTGACGCTTAATGTTTCACTGATTGCGCTCTCTGTGATAGCAGCAGTGGAGTTGAAAAATCAAAAACTCTAATCTGAATGAAGCCATTTCGTTTCGATGGAGAGTTGAGCACGCTTGCGACTCTCTTTCTCTCTTTCTCTGTTACTGTTATTGCTGCAGCATCTTTTCTCGGTGCGGCAGGGGCTGTGACTGGCAATCCACTTCTTTTAAAACTTCATCCCTATCTGTTTTTTACAGGATTTGGCAACCTTGCCATTCTTATTCTCAACCGCTACCTGACGGCCGCAATCTACCCTGAATTGAAGATTGATCCCTCAAAGCAGTTGCGCTATATCTATGTTCTTCTCGTTTCTCTCGTCATGATTACCGTTTCAATTACCTTTGATTGGCCGCTCTTGAAAGCAATGACTGGTTTGTTGCTTATGATTGTTGTTTCAGGCCCACTTCACGAAATATTTACAACACTCTCTATCCCTAAGATATGGAAAGAGGTTTCTGTGCGCTACTATATTTTTGATGTGCTTTTTTTGCTTGTTGCCAATCTCGGACTCTTCACGCTCGGCCTGAAAGAGGCCTTTCCTGACCAGCGGATTATTCCTTTTTTTGTGACACAATCCTCCTATTTTCTTGGCTCATCGTTTCCACTCAGCATTAGTGTGATGGGTTTTCTCTATACGTACGCATGGAGCCGTTCATCAAGAGGGGTGTTGGCTAAACGGCTTTTCAGTCTCTGGTTTTATGTGTTTGTGGGTGGCGTTCTCTTTTTTCTGATTGTGATTCTTCTTGAGAACTATCTGAGCATGATGATGATCAGTCACTACCTGTTATTTGGTGTTATGGCGCTTTTTTGCAGTTTTACTCTCTATCTTTACAACTTTTTCAAAGATAAATTTCACCATCCAGCGCTTGCTTTTCTGTTGAGTGGCCTCGCTCTTCTTTTTGCGACAAGCGCTTATGGAATTATGAACATCTACTTTCTCAAGGGAACTCATTTTGGAACTGTTCCGCCATTGAGGCCTGACAGGATGTGGATATACCACTCCCACACCCATGCGGCGCTGCTCGGATGGATAACCTTCTCCTTTATCGGCATGATTTATATTGTTTTTCCCTCAATCATGCGTTCCAACTCTCTTGAAACGCTCAGAAGCGAGCTGGCGCTTTCGGCGCTGCTTGATGTGCGTGTAATGAACAGAGCCTTCAAACAGCTTACCATGCTTCTTCTCTCGACAACCGCAATTTTGCTCGCCTTTTTTCTTGAAAACAATCTTTTGCTTGGGGTTTCTGGCTCTCTCTATGGATGCTCGGTGTACTATTTGAGCGTGAATCTTCGGAAATCAGGCAACACTCTTTCACAATAACGAATTAACCCTTATTAATTTTATGCAGATTACAGCCAAGCTTGTATCGATTCTTCCAGAGCAGGGAGGAAATGGAAAAAATGGCCCCTGGAAAAAACAGGATATCATTGTCGAAACGGAGGGTCAGTACCCGAAAAAAGTCTGTATCTCTTTATGGGGGGAGAAGCATGACAGAAATTTGCTGAAGATCGGAGCAAAGCTCAATATTTCATTTGATATCGAAAGTCGGGAGTTTAATGGAAAGTGGTATACCGATGTCAAGGCATGGAAAATTGATGGTGGCAACGAAGGGGCTGGTGGAGCACCACCATATCCCGATGAGCCTTCATTTTGCGCACCCCCTGTTTTTGAGAGTGACAGCGAGAGTGTCATTTCAAATGACGATTGTCCGTTCTGAGAGAGAGGCCAGGAGGGCTCTCTTCTTTTCTGACTCTTCTGCTGAGTGAAAACATTTTGCCTCTCCGTTCGCCATTTTTGTCTGGTGCTCAAACGAGCTTTCGATTTCGTGCGGTTGCTCGCCGGGTTTTCTTTCTCTATTGTGCATTCATTTCGTATGCTGAATCAGCAAGCGCCATTTTCCTTTTTTGTAACAATACCAACCTTGCAAACGGAGAAGGAAAATTGTAGATTGGGGCCAGATTGACGGGTACCTTTGAGACACTCTTCAAGAGTGAAAAGCCCCTCTCCAGTTCAATCGAAATGCCGGGTTTTGTCAACATCCAACTCAACGGATATGGATTTTTTTTCCGTTCTCTACTACCGGTTTAAAAAAGTCTGGAAAGCGGTACGCCTCTACCTTGTTATTGCTGGTCCGGGTCTTGTTGTGATGATTGCTGACAATGATGCTGGTGGTATAACAACCTATGCGGCCACAGGTGCCAAGTATGGTTATCATCTGATCTGGTTTCTGCTTCTTCTTATTCCAGTGGCCTATTACGTCCAGGAGATGACGGTGAGGCTTGGCGCAGTAACCAAACGGGGGCATGCCGAAGCAATTTTTGAAAGTTTCGGAGCCTTCTGGGGATGGTTTTCTCTGCTTGATCTCATGATTGTTGACTGGCTGACGCTGGTGACTGAATTTGTCGGGATGACTGCTGCGTTAGGCATTTTTGGTGTTCCTGCCTGGCTGACTGTCGTTATTGTTGTTCTCCTCATGAGTGCCCTGGTGCTGAACGGACGATACTGGACATGGGAAAAGATCGCTCTCGGATTTTGTTTGATTAACCTGATCTACATTCCGGCAGCATTTATGGTCAACCCCTCAATTTCTGATATTGTTGGCCAGGGTCTGATACCCAATTTTCCCGGAGGTCTTACCAATGAACTTTTTTTCCTCCTGATGGCCAATATTGGCACCACTATTGCCCCTTGGATGCTCTTTTTTCAGCAAAGTTCGGTTGTCGACAAGGGGTTGCTTGAAAAAGATATCAAAATGGGCAAAGTGGATACGTTTATCGGCTCCATCATTACGGTAGCAATTGCGGTTTTTATCGTTGTGGTCACCGGAACACTTTTACAGGGTGTCCCGATTGATGATGCGGCAACAGCAGCCAAACTGTTGATGAAAACCAACCAGTATATCGGAGCATTTATGGCCATTGGTCTCTTTGATGCCGGTCTGCTTGGGGCAATCTGTATATCCTTGGCAAGCTCCTGGGCTTTCGGAGAGATATTTGGCTGGGCGCACTCCCTTAACACCAAAGTTAAAGAGGCCCCCTGGTTTTATATCTCATTTTTCATTACGCTTGTTACCGCCGGTATTGTTCCCCTGATACCGGGAGCTCCCCTTGTGCTCATCACTCTTTTTGTTCAGGTTGTGGCTGTAACACTTCTGCCCGCAGCTCTGGTGTTTCTGATTTTGCTGCTCAACGATAAAAAGACAATGGGTGAGTATGCCAATACCCCTCTTCAGAATATGGTGAGCACCACCATTGTTGTTGCAATCATTACACTCTCGACGTTGTACGGTGTCAGTGCACTTTTTCCCAACCTTTTTCAGTAATTGAGGGTATCAGGCAATGAGAGCGATCAATCAGTTTTTAAGCAAAATTCGTGAAATCAACAAGCGCTATGCAAAGCCAACTGTTGAGATGTCGAGAGCGGTCAAACTCTCTTTGACAATTCTCCGTATTTACCTTTTTCTGCTCGTTGTGCTGATGATCTATAAATTCATCACCGTCATCAAGGTTGTATAAAACGGATAAACCAATGGTTACAGTACTTGATCGTGAATTTTTTCTCAGTGAGATTGTTGGACGCAGACTCTATCTGAAGTCGAACTCAATTGGCAAGCTGAAAGATCTTGTTATACAGGAGAATGCCGGTAAAATTCCGGAAGTGACCCATCTGCTTTTTCATCGTCCTTATGGCGATCCTCGTCTTTTGATACCCTGGGAGAACATTACCCTTATTTCAAATACCGAGATTGTCTCGGATATATCCAATCTGGAAGAGTATGTGCTGAACCCGGTCAATAACCATATTTTTCTCAAGGACTACATTCTTGACAAGAAAATTCTTGATATGGATGACCATGAAGTTGAAGTGGTTTATGATGTGAAAATTGTTTTCCAGAACGAAAAACTCTTTGTAAGCGAGGTTGATTTTAACCGCTTCCGTATTCTGCGACGCATGGGGTTTAAAAAGCTGGCCAACTACCTTGCCCGACAAAAAGAGGATTCAAGTATCTCATGGATGTACGTCCAGCCGTTACCGGAAACGATCGGGAGTTTTGAGGGCAATGTCAAGCTCAACGTGCTCAAGGAGAATATTAACGATATCCACCCTGTTGATCTTGCCGATATTCTGGAAGAACTCGAAGGTAATCAGCGAATAGCTGTTTTTAATGAACTTGAGCTTGAACTGGCCTCCGACACTCTTGAAGAGGTTGAACCAAGAGTGCAGCGCGAGCTGATACGATCAATGCAGAAGGAGAAGGCTGCCGGATTGATTAACGAAATGAGCCCTGCCCAGGTGGCCGGTATTCTCTCTGTTTTGCCAGCTTCGGAGGCTGACGAAATAATTGAGTATGTTGATAGTGAGAGCAAGCAGAGGGTGCAGCAGATCATCGATCAGAACGACGAAAACATCTTGCTTTACTCAACTCAACAGGTGATCAAACGCCCAGCAAATACGATGGTCAAAGAGGTGATCGATAAGTTCAGGGAGGTTGCCGGTGACATGGATGTTATTATGTACGTCTATGTCGTTGATGGGGAGAACATTTTGCAGGGGGTTGTCGATATCAGGGAGCTTATTGCTGCTGAGCCTGAACAGACACTTGGAGACATCATGACCGACAGCCTCATTACACTCAATCCCGATGATACACTGCACGATGCCGTCGACATGTTTTCCCGCTACTCCTTCAGGGCGATCCCGATCAGTGATGACCAGGATCGACTCCTTGGTGTGGTTTCATGCCACGATATAAGGGGAGTGAAACCACGGCTTGACTAAATTCTCCTTATTTGCTCTGCTCCACCATATAGGCAACAGAATTGCCAACCTGGGTATCGGTTAGTTTAGCGTTGCCGCCTTTTGCAGGCATCATTCCTTTTTTGCCCTGATACCCCTTGATCGATCGGCTGACCAGGAGATCCATTCCCTGTGCAATACGTGGCACCCAATCAGCTTTATTGCCTGATTTTGGAGCGCCCATCAGGCCAGTTTTATGGCAAGTTGAACAACCGGTGTCGTAAATGGTTTTTCCTGCGTTGGCATCATAGGTTGTTTTGGCAGCTATGGCATTGGTGGAGGCCAGTGAAAACACAACGATGGCACAAAGTGAAAGCGAAAACAGACGAGACATAAGGATTTTCCCGGATTTTGACGTTTGAAAAGTGTGTAATAACGGAGTCTTGAACCAGAATATATTCTCTTTTGAAAAGAAATTGATGAAATAAGAGCGTTTACTCTTCAAAATTCCTTTTCTTGTTCCTTTTTTCCGGTTTTCACCCCTCTTGTTTTGGCATGTTCCAGAGATTCTCACTCTTCACTGGTTTCACCTGTTGACGCAGTTTTGTCTCTTCGGATGTATCCAATCGCAACAGGACATATTCTTCGAAGCTGAAGCTCTGCTTCGTGAAGAAATTCTTAAAGATGAAATCTTGCCCCGTCGCTTTGTGCGGGGTAGTTGAATACCATCTGATGGCCTTATCTTGAAATAGTTGCTTTAAGAAGCAACGGGAGATGGTCTGAGTAGCCACCCTTGTACTTTCTCTTTTCATAAGTGGCATAAGGCTTCTTGCCGTCAAGTAACTTTGGAAAACAGAAACATTCAAATGCCCCCTGTGCGGCAGATAGTCCGCTATGGTCGAGCATGCCAGCACTCAGCAATATATGGTCGATCTGTTGCCAGTGGTTGTTGAAGAAGTAGCTTCCGATTCCCTCGTAGCCACTCCAGCAATTGAAGATGAACTTGCCATTTCCACTTCTTACCCTCTCAGCATCGAAGGTGGAGCCAAGCACCTGCGTCAGAGAGTTGTTTGCTGCTTCGTCATTAAAATCTCCCATAACAATAATATCAGCTTTGGGATGGCCAACAAGAAGGCTGTCGAGAATATGTCGGGTAACCGTGGCCGCAGCCATTCGTTTCTGTTCGGTCCAGGCAGTGTCGAAAGAGCGTGATGGCCAGTGATTCAGGATAACATGAAATGGATGTCCCTCTGCAAAAAATCCGGCAACAACGATTTTTCTTGTTCGTCTGCCAAGGGGTACGGAATAGGCTTTGGATGCTCCGGCCAGCAGTGTCAGTGGATTATAGGCAAGTGCAATATCAATTCCCCGTGGGTCCGGGGATTCATAATAGATCGTTTTGTAGGTGATGTCCTGAAGTTGGTCAAGTGTCTCCTGAAAGACCTTTTGGTTCTCTACCTCTGCAAATGCGAGCAGATCCGGATATTTCCTGTATTTGGGGTGAGCTTCAACGGCTGTCATGAGATGGCGGAGGCGCATCTGTTTCAGAAGAAGTTTTTTTTCTGTCCATTGCAGTTTTCCACCTGGCGTGAAGTCATCATCTTCAGTTTGTGGATCATTACTGGTATCAAAGAGGTTTTCAACATTCCACCACAGAAAGAGTACGCTCCTTTCTCTGTTTTTTGCCCCAGGAGCAGATGGTAACATCAACGAAGCTGCCATAAGCAGAAAAATAAAGCAAAAGAATAATTTTCGCATACCCTCTTTCCATGTAATTTTTCTCTTTACCATAATCATTATGTAACTTAAGCAACTTAATCTGCATTTTTGATCAGTCAATATTTTTTCTCTAACGATCCGGAAATCATTATGACCCAGCAGCGTGATGTCAAAAATCAGGCTAAAGATATCCTCGAGGAGGCCCTTGACAGGGAGGCCGTTATCGTGCTGGCAAGAATTTCAGATGAGATGCAACTGCTTTTTGTGGCACATCCGGAACTGTCAGGAGAGAAGGTTAAAGAGATTGTGACCGGTTTTTTTCTGGAGAACGGGAAATCTGAACAATTTATAGACGACTGGATAAAAACATCTGAAGAGTATAGTCGAACAAGGGGGTTGAGTGAGCAGGACCAGCCGAAAGCGATGCTCTCTGATTTTGGCATCTTCAGATTTATGAATTTTTTAAAAGAGAAGGGGTTGACTGACGAGCAGATCACGATCGTGCTTACCGGGGCGGTTCAACAGGCAGCTTCTTGTCAGCAGGGTGATTGAAACACAGGGGAATGTAACGCTTATTGTCGGCGATAACTCGTCAAATATAAAAACGTTTTACCATGAAAAAGGGGACACAGCTTTACGAGGGCAAAGCAAAGAAGGTTTTTTCAACGGACGATAATGACCTGGTGATACAGGAGTTCAAGGATGATGCCACTGCCTTCAATAACAAGAAAAAAGGGACGATCGCTGACAAGGGGGTGGTCAACAATGCTATCTCCTGCAAACTCTTTACCATACTCGAAGAGAACGGTGTGCGTACTCATCTGGTTGAAAAGCTCTCCGATCGGGAGATGCTGTGCCGTCATCTTGAGATCATTAAGGTTGAGGTTGTGGTACGCAACATTGCTGCTGGTTCTCTTGTCAAGCGATATGGATTTGTCGAAGGGACCCTCCTTGAAAATCCTGTTGTGGAGTTTTACCTGAAGGATGATGATCTTGATGATCCGCTGATGAATGAGGCCCACGCTGTGGCGCTCGGTGTGGCAACTTTTGAGGAGCTTTCGGTTCTTAAAATGCGTGCTGAGGCGATTAATGCGATACTCAAAAGATTTTTTGCAGAACGGAAACTGAAACTTGTTGACTTTAAGCTGGAATTTGGTCGTCATAAAGGTGAAATTTTGCTTGGTGATGAGATCAGCCCGGATACTTGCCGCTTTTGGGATCTTGACACGAATGAAAAATTGGACAAGGATCGTTTCAGGTTTGATCTTGGTGGAGTTGAGAATGCTTATAGTGAGGTGCAGAGAAGGGTGCTTGAACTGGACTGAAGCTTTCATTAATAAGTATTAACGGGTTTGTGATGCTTGAATCTGCTATTGCATGGCTGCAACATGCCGACCCGTATGCGGTCTATATTTTTCTGTTCCTGATCGCTTTTTGTGAGAATGTTATTCCTCCAATTCCTGGGGATGTGCCGATTGCTTTTATTGGCTATCTCATTTATGAACATAGTGGTATAACATTTTTCAGTGCCCTGTTGTGGACTTCCACAGGTTCAACGGCTGGTTTTATGCTGGTTTATGTGTTAAGCAGATCGCTTGGTTTGAAGCTCTATGCAGAGGGTGAAAATATGGTGCAGCACCGGTTTTCAAAAAGTGTTCACCGTTTTTTTCCGCCATCCGATATGGAGTTGCTTCGCGATAAATTTGTTGCGCATGGTTATCTTGCCGTACTGGCAAATCGATTTTTGTTTGGTTCTCGTGCTGTTATTTCGGTGATGGCCGGGTTGATGCACCTGAGGGCTTTTTTTGTTTTTTTTGCAGCTTTAGCAAGCGCGCTTGTCTGGAATACTCTTCTGCTTCTTGGTGGCTTTTTTCTTGGAAGCAGGTGGCAGGATATAGGAGAGTATCTGGCTTTGTACAGTATTCCGGTCTTTATTGCATTTCTTTTGGTGCTTTTATTTTCTTTCTTGAGTTTTTCCAGGCAGAGAAAGCGGAAGTCTGACTGATTTTTATTCATTTACAAGAATTTTCTTGACATATCTAATATGGGAAAAGAGTTGAAACTTTATCCTGCCGCCAGAAAGGGCGTGCTGCTTGAACTTGGAGCAATTGACGATCTTCAGCAGATGGCCTGTCAGGTTCGTCGGGATATCATCCGAATGCTTGCCATGGCGAATTCCGGCCACACTGGAGGCTCGCTTGGCATGGCTGATGTTTTTACTGCTCTCTATTTCAGGATACTGCAACATGATCCACACAATTTCTGGCACAATCATGACAAGGATCTTGTTTTTCTGTCGAATGGCCATATTGCTCCTGTCTGGTACAGTGTGCTTGCCAGGTCGGGATATTTCCCACTCAGTGAGCTGAACTCGTTGCGTCAGGTCAACTCCTATCTTCAGGGGCATCCCACCTCCGAATCGAAACTTCCGGGTATCAGAATAGCTTCAGGTTCTCTTGGTCAGGGTCTTTCAGTTGCCGTTGGTGCCGCTCTTGGACTTCGGCTTGATGGCAAAGGGGGTGATGTGTTCTGCCTGATGGGCGATGGTGAGTGTCAGGAGGGGCAGATTTGGGAGGCAGCAATGAGTGCTGCCCATTACCGGCTGGGCTCTCTTATCGGTATTGTCGATTGCAACAACCTCCAGATTGATGGTGAGGTTTCTGATATTATGGGTGTTGAGCCCTTTGCTGAGAAGTGGCGCTCTTTTGGCTGGGATCTCTTTACCTGTGATGGTAATGATATTGAGAGTGTCATCACTACTCTTGAACGTATTAAGGCAGCTCCTGATCGAAAGATTCCCACTGTGGTTCTTGCGACCACGATTATGGGAAAAGGGGTGCCATTCTTTGAGGGCTCCATGCCGGACAAGAGTAACTGGCATGGCAAGCCACCGTCGAAGGATGATGCCGTTAAAGCTCTTGCCATTCTTGGTGAGACGGTGTTTGGTGATTTTTAGACTGAAGGGGGCTTTGTGCAGATTCTTGCAGGAAGATACCGGGGACGAAAAATACGAAGCTCCTCAACGCAAGCAATACGTCCTTGCAGCAGCCGTGTGAAGAAGTCAATTTTTGACACGCTTGCAGCAAGGATAGATTTTGAAGGTATCTCAGTTCTCGATCTGTTTGCCGGATTTGGCTCTCTTGGTTTTGAGGCGCTGAGTCGTGGAGCGGCCACCCTTTGTCTTGTCGATCAGCATGTTGATGCGCTGAAAGCCATGAAAGCCACAGCCGTTCAATTTGGCGTACAGGAGAGTGTGAAAATTGTCAACGCTGATGTTTCAGCTTTTCTTGGGCGGGTCACCGAAAAGTTTGATCTTCTCTTTTGTGATCCTCCTTATGCGTGGCCTGAGTATGATCGGTTAATTGAAAAGATTTGTGGTGGTCACCTTCTTGCAGAAGAGGGCTTTTTGCTTGTCGAACACAGTACGCAGTTTGATTTTACAGTTTCGCAGTATTACTCTTTTCATAAAGATTATGGTATGACAAGAGTTACTTTTTTTCAGCAATGACCCTTGGAGGACGATGAAGCAGAAAGCGATTTATCCAGGTACATTTGATCC